>CAZLMI010000072.1:0-5419 GCA_964560865.1 Microcaldota archaeon | reverse complement strand
AGGTGTCAAAATGAAAAAAATTATCATATTATCATTGGTTATATTCTTGTTTGCATACGGGTGTTTGGATACATACAAGCCAATTTCCCCACCAGTAACTCCACCTGCCAATCAGTCTACGAATGATTCGACGATGGATTGCAACAAATACTGTTTAAGCCAGCCACACGTCCAGTGTGCCGGAACCTGGAATAATTCTGGTACCTACCCCAACTGTACCTGTAGTTATATCTGTACTTCCGTTCCAGTGACTAATCAAAGCAATCAAACTCAGAACCAGTCAGCTAATTCAAATTATTGCCTGAGCGTTTCGGATTGCACGAACGATTGTACTGGCGGTTCTTTATCCTGCCAGAATAACAACTGTACATGTGTGATGCCAACAACGCCCCCGGTCGTCTACCCGGTAACAAACAAATCCGTGTCTGAAATTCTTTCCGAAAGCCTGAAGGAAATAAATTCCCAGGTATTTTCAGCTGCACCTTCGGGGCAGGCATATACTGCTGAAGAATATACCTGGACATATTATTCTGCAAATGGCGGAAATGCTCCTGCAGATGTTCCGGTTGGTGCTGGAATATTGGCCAATGATATATATTTAAACAATCAAAATTTACTGCCCGGAATCTATGGTCTTGCATTTAAAATTTTTACTCCGACTTCCGGGCCAAATAACGATACGGTTGTTAAAGGATTGGCGGTTTTCCTGACCGAACCCGGGCTTGCAAAATACAATACAATTACCAAATTTAATCTGCGGTTCAAGGTGGTTCGACCAGAAGTTGCGTTGTCCAGTTGTGCAGTTGAGAAAACAACAATCCAAAAGGATACCTTAGGTAGATTACTATATATCTATGATTTTAGCTGCGGGTATGTGGCAAAAATATAATTATCTTTCTTTTTTATACTTTTGTTGTTTTTATCTTAACAAAATAATTGTCCCAAAAAGAACCAGCACTGCCTTTAAAATATACCTGATGTATGTTGCATCAAGTTTTTTTCTTGCAATCATTGCCCCAAGTTGCGTTCCTAAAATCAATCCGGGTGCAGTTAATAAAATATAGCTGATTGAAAAATTACCCAAAATCGCATGTGAAACATAAGAGAAGAATCCAGTAACCGTTATCATCACGCTTGAGGTTGCAACAGCGACCAATACTGGAATTCCCTCAATTATCATTGCCGGTGTTTGGAATACCCCACCTCCAATACCAAAAAAACCTGAAGTAACTCCAGCAATAAAACTCGTTAAAAGGAGAATCGTCATTCTTGGGTTATATGCAAATTTTTTACCCTCTTTGGAGGTTATCTGGAGTTGCATTTGCATTTCGTCTATCGGAAATCTGATCTTCTGCAGGCTTTCCCGTTTCCATATCAATATTACTATCAAGAACAGGAATATCCCGAGCATTTTTTCAAGAATCACCGGGTGAGTATTTACTGAAAGAAAGCTTCCAATCAACGCTCCGGGAATTGCAGTTACCTGAAGAATCAATCCAAGTTTTGTGTCAACTACGCCCCCTCGTCTATATGCAAAATATGATGATAATCCGGTAATTGTTACGCAAGCAACACTGGTTCCAACTGCAGTATGGGCATCCACACCTGCAATTAGTAATACTGGTACGAGCAATGCACCCCCGCCTATTCCCGCTATCGCTCCTATTATCCCAATGATCAGTGCAATTGAAAAAAGAATTACAATTTCCATTATATCCTATTCAAAAGATTGTTTTTATAATTGCTATTGCCCGTCCGGTTCTTCTATAACCAGTTCATTGCTTGGTCGTATTGGGTGCCTAGTTGCCAATATCTCTTCAATATGTTGAAAACAAATCGGTAGCGTTTGTTCATTGATTATCCGGGTGTGTTCTATTATAACCATTAGTTCTATTTTCTGGAACGCATCAATTACTTTGCCGTTTCGTTCTCTATAGTTTCCGTATCCCGCGGCAGGTGCTAACTGCAAATCTCTTAAAAACCGCAGATCTTTTTCACGTGTGGTTTTTTCTTGCGCAAAAATTGCTCTTGCCCTGGGTTCATCCGGTCTTCTATCGTTTGCATGCGTGATTTCTATTTTATCCGCAATCCATTGCCCCAGTCGTTCTACTTCTGCAAATAATTTGCGTCTACGTTCAACTGCCGGTTTATCCATACGCCAGCCATACTTTTTTTGTTCAGTGATTGCCCTTTCCAATAAATCTGAAATCAGTACTGTGTTTGTCGGTTGTGTTGTCCTTCCAAATACTTTGGGTGGTTCTGTTTTCAGAACCTGCTGGGTCCAGGCGAATAAATCCAGTTGCCTTGTCCCCCGGGGTGATCTCCGTTTTGTTCTTATCATCATCTATATTATTCATACAAACCATTAAATAGTTATTTTTCATTGTAGTTAGTGTAACCTTCTTTCTCAAGCTCCTGGGCAAGTTCCTTTCCACCGGTTTCTACAATCCTTCCCTTTATCATTACATGCACTTTGTCTGGTTTCACATAGTTCAATATCCTTGGATAATGCGTGATTATCAGGAACGATCGTTTTCCATCCCTCATTGATTCTATTGCCTTTGCAACCTGTTTTAACCCATCGACATCAAGTCCCGAATCAATTTCATCCAGCATAATTATCTTTGGGGCCAATGCCATCATCTGTACAATCTCCATTCGTTTTTTCTCCCCACCGGAAAACCCTACATTCAATTCTCTTTTTATAAATTCAAAACCCATTCCAACTCTCTTGGCATTTGCCTCAATTTCTTTTTGTTCTGCCAACATTTCATCCATCGTTCTCTTTTTTTCATTTTTTACGGACCTTGCTTTTCTAAGAAAAGTACTTATTTTTACTCCTTCTATCTCCTCAGGATTTTGGAATGCAAGAAAAATCCCCGAGTTGGCCCTTTGATCCACGGTCATTTTTGTAATTTCTTTTCCATCAAGGATTATTTTTCCGTTTATTTTGTAATTAGGATGTCCCATGATTGCAAGTGCCAGACTGCTTTTTCCGGCGCCATTTGGGCCCATGACTGCGTGAACCTCTCCATCATCGATTTTCATGTTGATTGCATCTGCAATGCTCCGGTCTTCAAGTGATATTGATAAATTTTTTAATTCAAGCATTATCTGTCATCTCCTTTCATATTTTTTGCCCAAGCCAGATATTCCTGAAAGTTAACTTCAACTGGCAGACCGTTATACCCGCATGGGCAGTGTATAGTAGGAAGTACTGAGCCCAATGGATGATTCAGGTATTCGCTGGCATGTGTTGCCTTCTTGCAGTTTGGGCAGCAGTTTATCTTTTTAAGTGCCATATGGTTATATCTCTGTTAACATAGCTTTTAATACTCTTTTTCAGTTATTTTTACTCAATGACCAATACTAATCTGTTTTCTGATTCCAAATCCGGGGATTACGATTATTTTTTTGATAAGGGACTTTCCGGGAATGTTGTCAGGGAAATTTCAAAAATAAAAAAAGAGCCCGGTTGGATGCTCGAACGTAGACTCAAAGCACTTAAATTTTTCGAGTCAATGCCAATGCCGGCCTGGGGCCCGGATATTTCTGCGTTAAATCTTCAGGATATGCGTTATTATGTGAAATCAAAGGCAGGCAATACGGATAACTGGAAAGATGTCCCGGCAGATATCAAAAATACTTTCGATAAGCTCGGAATTCCGGAAGCCGAGCGAAAATTCCTTGCAGGCAGCACTGCACAGTTCGAATCCGAGGTTATTTACCACAATCTAAAAAAACAGTGGGAAAAACAAGGGATACTTTTTATGGATTTGGACAGCGGGCTCAGGGAACACCCGGAAATTGTAGAAGAATATTTTGGTACTGTTGTTCCTTTTTCAGATAACAAGTTTGCTGCGCTCAATACTGCTGTTTGGAGCGGCGGGAGCTTTATTTATGTTCCCAAAGGTGTGAAATGTACCATTCCTTTGCAGACGTATTTTAGAATAAATACCCAAAATATGGGTCAGTTTGAGCGCACCTTGATTATCGCCGAAGAAGGTTCATTTGTCAATTATATCGAGGGGTGTTCTGCCCCGGTTTATTCTGTATCTTCCTTACATGCCGCCGTGGTTGAGGTGATTGCAAAGAAAAATTCCAGGATTCGCTATACTACTATTCAGAACTGGTCCAATAACGTCTATAATCTGGTTACTAAACGTTCTGTTGCATATGAAAATTCGACAGTTCAGTGGCTTGACGGCAATATGGGGAGTGCAGTTACTCAAAAGTATCCTACGGTTATTTTGAAGGAAACTGGAGCAACTGCAGAAATAACAAGTATCGCATATGCCGGTAAAGGTCAGGTGCAGGATACTGGAGCCAAGGCAATTCATCTTGCGCCAAACACCAATTCAAGAATCATTTCAAAAAGCGTTTCGCAGGCCGGGGGGCGCTCCAGTTATCGGGGATTGGTGCATGTTGCGAAAGGTGCAAAACATTCCAAATGTTTTGTTGAGTGTGTTGCATATATGCTTGATGACAAATCGCGTTCTGATACCTACCCGACATTAAAAATAGATGAAAAGATGACCACGGTTGCACATGAAGCACGTGCCGGGAAAATCAGTTCTGAAAAACTTTTTTACCTGATGTCCAGGGGAATCAGTGAAAAGGATGCACTTACCATGATTGTAACCGGATTTATGGAATCATTTACAAAAGAACTGCCCATGGAATATGCGCTTGAACTTAATCGTTTAATTACATTACAGATGGAACATTCGGTGGGATAATCATGTTTATAAACGGCGAGTTGATAAAAAAATCAGAAAATGAATTTATTGTTCCCAAGGGCCAGCGTGCAGAGCTTACGCTGGACATTGCTTCGATTTCTTCTAAAATTCAGTTTCATATTCTCGATGGTGCATATCTGTTTCTTCGTACCCGGATAACTGGAAGTTCGAGTTTTGCATGCGATTGTTTTCTGGAAGGTGAAGGTGCAAAGGTCGATTGCATAACCGTTGTGCTTGCTGAAAATTCAGATGTTGTAAAAACAAGAAGCAACGTTCATCATTTAGTTTCATCTACCCATTCCCGTCTTCTTTCCAAGGGTGTTGCATATGGCCATTCACAAATCGATTTTTTGGCATTTGCCGGCATTCAGTCTGCTGCTGCAAAGTCGACCTCCAAAGTGGATTTAAAAGCACTCATTATGGATGAAGATGCAAAAATCCGTGCAGATCCGGTACTGGAAATCCTTAACAATGATGTTTCGTGCACTCATTCTGCCAGCGTTACTGAAATAAGTCCCAAAAAATTGTTTTATATCCAAAGCCGTGGACTATCCGAGGAAACTTCAAGAAGGATGGTTGTTGACGGGTTTTTGGCTGGCGGAGTTTGTTTCGGGTTTTAGCGTTCTTTTTTCGGTTCAGTTACTATACCTAATCCAGGTACTTCCCTATCACGTTTTCAT
>CAZLMI010000071.1:4495-5437 GCA_964560865.1 Microcaldota archaeon | reverse complement strand
GTGGCAGGTATGTGCGGGTTCAGGCGGGTTTCGACACCCACGGGTTGCCGATTGAAGTTAAAGTTGAGCAGGAACTGAAAATAAAAAACAAAAATGAAATCGAAACATATGGGATGGAGAATTTTATCGAGCACTGCAAGGCATTCGCAACAAAATACATCGGTATTATGAGCAAGCAATTTCTTTCTTTAGGTGTGTGGATGGATTTTGAAAATCCATACATTACCTACAAGGACAGCT
This sequence comes from Microcaldota archaeon, assembly GCA_964560865.1. Taxonomy (GTDB): domain Archaea; phylum Micrarchaeota; class Micrarchaeia; order Anstonellales; family Bilamarchaeaceae; genus CAZLMI01. Next base: position 5,197 of record CAZLMI010000071.1, on the reverse strand, counting down.
ACATTAATTCGAGTTGGAAAACACTCAAAATCGCATGGGACAAGGGTCTTATGCATGAGGGCGTTTATGTACTTCCATATTGTTACCGATGCGAGACGACAATGGCCAATTATGAACTGGAATACGGAGAAGAAACCGACCCGAGCATTTTTGTTAAATTCAAGGTTGAGGGAAAAAACAACGAATATCTTATCATATGGACCACCACACCATGGACGCTTGTGGCAAATATGGGTGTTATGGCACACCCAACCCAGAAATATCTAAAACTGAAAGTTGATGATGAAGTCTGGATACTTGCAAAAGAGCGTTATGAAAATCTGATGGAACTTACCGGAAAGAGCGCCGTCGTGCTCGAGGAAATCAGCGGAAGAAAACTGGCAGGTATCAAATACCTCCATCCGTTTCAAAGCAAGATACGGAAGACATATGATCGTAAAGTGGTTCTCAGTGATGAATATGTCACTATGGAGGACGGTTCCGGTCTGGTTCACACTGCCCCAGGGCACGGTATGGAGGATTTCATAATAGGAAAGCGTTTTGACATTGAAATATTCTGTCCTGTGGACGATAAGGGCAATTATACTGAAGAGGCAGGAGATTTTGCAGGAAAGAATGTCCGGACAGCCAATCCTGAAATTATCGAGCTGCTTGACAGTCTCGGTGTTCTGGTTTATCAGGACCGGATTCGTCACAGATACC
>CAZLMI010000071.1:0-4485 GCA_964560865.1 Microcaldota archaeon | reverse complement strand
AACCACCAAGCAATGGTTCATTGCTATTTCCAAAATAAAAGAAAAGATGCTCGAGGAAATCGACAATACCAGATGGAACCCTGAATTTGCAAAAGAGCGTTTCAAGGAGTTTGTAACCGGCGCTCCCGACTGGTGCATTTCAAGGCAAAGATTCTGGGGAATTCCGCTTCCCATCTGGCGATGCACTTCCTGTGACAATATCAAGGTCATTGGCTCTAAAGAAGAGATTCCTGAAATTAAAGAGCTTCACAGGCCATACATTGACAAGGTCATGCTGGATTGCGAATGCGGAAAGAAAATGTCCCGAATCCCGGACGTTCTTGATGTCTGGTTTGATTCCGGAAATGCGGTCTGGGCTTCTCTTGATGAAACGGATGCCAAAAGATTTGGTGAAAGAACTGATGCCATCATTGAAGGGCAGGATCAGATCCGAGGGTGGTTTTATTCTCTGCTTGGTTCTGGTGTCATACGCTACGATGCGTGCCCTTACAAACAGCTTCTCATGCACGGATTTTTCGTTGATGAGCGTGGGGAAAAAATGAGCAAATCCCTGGGCAATTTTATTCCTATCGAGGAGATACTTGAAAAATATGGTGCCGACAGCTTCAGGCTCTGGGGTATGTCAAATACTATCTGGGATGAACTGAAATTCAGCTGGGATGAGATTAAAAAAGCAAGTTCCGATTTGAATATCGTCTTTAACATGGTTACATTTCTGGAACGATTTTATGCTTCCAAGCCATCCAAAACGGTTTCATTTAATCATGAAGACAGGTGGGTCATGAGCCGGTTGCAGACGACTATGGGTGAATTCCGGTCATTCATGGAAAGTTATGACCTGAACAAGGCATCCAAATCGGTGCGGGCATTTATTATTGATGATGTAAGCCGATTTTATATGAAACTCGCAAAGGATCGCATACAGCGCAATGACAATGGCACGGCTGCGCTATTCGTTCTATACACCATTACGTTTGAGTCACTTAAGATGCTCTCGGTATTTTCGCCATTTTTATGCGATTATCTTTACAGGCGCTTTTTTATGAAATATGAAAAGGAAACTTCATTGTTTATGCATACGCTTGAATCCGTAGATTCTTCCGTTTGCAACATTGCGCTTGAGAAACAAATGGGGCTCGTGCGGGAACTATCAACTGTTGCGCTCACTGCAAGGCAGGATGCGGGGATTAAGCTGAGATGGCCGATACGATCCATGGTTATTGAAACCAAATCCCATGAGGTTATCGATTCGATTACTGTTTTTCAGGATATGCTCTGCAGGCTGCTCAATGTCAAGGAAGTAAAAACTTCTGATGCCAAGCCGAATGGTGAATTCGTTTCACAGAATTTTTCCATGGGCACAATATACGTTGATAAAAAAATGGATGAATCGCTTTATGAAGAAGGCATTCTTAATGAAGTCAAAAGAAGGATACAATCCATGAGAAAAGAATCCGGTCTTGTTGAAAAAGACCAGATTTCCATTACTCTTGACGGGGATAAGGAGCTGGTTTCATTGATACTCAAACAGGAAGCCGCCCTCAAGGCTGCAGTTAATTCTGTTTCCATGGATGTTGCCGTGGCTGCATCCATGAAAGAATTCGATATCGATGGGAGAAGAATCAGAATTTCAATAAAAAAGAAATGATTATCTTCTAATCGAGGGCATGCCGGTTGTCTTATATTTTTTACGGCTTTTCATATTGCCCCAGCAACCCTTGCAGATAAACAATCTTTTTACTCTTTGTTTTACCCTTCTTGAACTTTTTATGCAGCTTGTACATATCTTCTTTCTGCAGTAATTGCAACTTTCCAATTTTACGGTTTGTGTTCCGCATCGTCCGCATGTCATCATTACCATATAATTATTCCTCCTGTAAAGGTATTTATTGTTTTTACAAAACCTTTTTAAGAGCTGTGGTTGTCCAGTCTATACGAAACCAACAAATTCATGCCGACTAATTGGTTGGTTTCGACTACCAAAACAACATCAATGTAAACCCTGACTGATTATTGTGCACCAAATAGTTGTTTTGGTATAGTAACGAAACCATTTAATAAGTATTCTGAAGAACTTCTTTTTATGAAAGGACAATCCGCTATTGAATATGTCACAACCTATGGTTGGGCAATTCTTGCTCTGGTAATCGTTTTAGGTTTTATAATCCACTATGGCGTATTATCACCAAGTTATCTGATTTCTGAAGAATGTAATCTCGGTTCCAATCTTCCATGCAATTTTATCCTCTATACTACTGGCAGTCAAACTGACCTATCCACGATTATCTACAATGGCTTTTCATACAAGATAAAAATTACCAATGTTTCCATATCCGAGCCGAGCAGCGGGTACAGCTTTGATTTTGGCTCATTTACACCTGTTGAAATCAAAAGCGGCGGCAATTTGACCATCACAGGTCCGCTTGTGGGTTCTATTTATTCTCCGAGTTCGGTTCATCGTCTTTCAGTAGATATTACTTATGTGTCGTGTGCACCTGAACTGGGTGGTTGCTCTACTCAGGAACATACGGTCAGCGGAAGGATAACCGGCAGGGTTTTGGCTAATTGAAGGTATCCTACTAAATCACAGAAACTCCGAACTCCCCCTCAATCATTTCAACTTCCTTTATTTTGCTGATTTTACCTAGTTCATCTCCAAGTTCTTTGCTAAGTGGTTTTGGTAAACTAATTCTTACTTTTGCCAATTCAGCATTCTGGGCAAGTTTATTCTGTGCCTTATACTGCCTCAACTCACCAATTATCCTGTTGAATGGGTCCATCTCATTTTCTATTTCGTTATCTATTTTTCCTGCCTTTGGCCATTCTGACAGGTGTATGCTCTGTTTTTCTCCAAGAACCTCGTGATAAATCTCCTCGGTTATGTGGGGTGCTATCGGGGCAAAAAGTTTGAGTGTATTTCTAAGTACATACTGCAAACAATACAATGCCGCTTTTTTTGATTTTTCATCAGTGGCATTTTCATATACCCGGTGTTTTATATACTCCAGATAGTTATCACAAAAATCGTGCCAGAAGAAAGTATGCAGTTTGCTTATTGCACTTTGGTAGGAATATCCTTCCCAGGCTTCGGTTGTTTCTTTTATCAGTCTGTTCATTTTCGATATAATCCACTTGTCAACAGTGCTCAAATGCCCGGTATCTTCTTCGGTTTGTTCATATCCCTTTGCAATCATTTCCAAAAATTTTGAGGCATTCCATAGTTTTGTAAGAAAACTTTTTGCGTATTTTATGTCTTCATATGAAAACGGCCTGTCCTTTGCCATTGCACCGGACATCGCAGACCATTGCCGTATTGCATCAACCGGATAATCCCTGAGCAGTTCGGCCGGTGAAATGATATTTCCAATGGATTTGCTCATCTTTTTCCCGTCCGGGGCGAGCACGTTTCCGTTCAGTAAAATCTCCTTCCATGGTGGAACTCCGGTAAGTGCAACCCCGCTTCGGTATATGGTGTAAAACGCCCACGTGCGGACTATTTCCACACCCTGCGGTCTTAACGAAACCGGATACATATTCTCCATTTTTTCCTTGTCATCCGGCCATCCGGATATAATCAATGGAGTTATGGACGAGTCCACCCAGCAGTCACAGGTGCTGGTTTCCGCTGTCATCGTGTTTCCGCATTCGCACTTTTTTGGTTTTGCGGTTTCTGGTTTGAAAGGCAGGTCCTGTTCATCGGCAACAGCTGTTTTTTTGCATTTTTCACAGTAGTAAAATGGGAGTGGTGTTCCGAAAATCCGCTGCCTTGAAATGACCCAGTCCCATTCGGCCCCTTCCACCCAGTCTATCAGATAGCTTATCCCGAATTCAGGCACCCATTTTACCTTGTGCGCAAGTTCCTTTATCTTTTTCCCGGTTGTCCGGATGTCCGCAAACCATTGCATTGACGGCAGCAATTCAACTGGTGTTTTGCATCGGTCATGCACCTTTACTGTCTGCTGCAGTGGTTTGCTTTTTACTATCTTTCCTTCTTTTTGGAACTTTTCAATTATTTTTGTTTTTGCATCCGCAATTTTAAGACCATCAAATTCCCCGGAGTTTTGCATTTTTCCATATTTGTCTATGCTGCTGATTATGGGGAGTTTATGCCTGTTCATCCAGACCACATCCATCTTGTCTCCGAATGTACAGACCATCAGCAAGCCGGTTCCAAATTCTTTTTCCACATCACTGTCTGCAAAAACAGGCACTTCTTTTCCAAGAGCAGTAGTTATTTTTTTTCCTTTGAGATGTGCATATCTTTTGTCTTCAGGATGGTACAACACTGCAACGCATGCCGGCATTAATTCCGGTCTGGTTGTTGCGATTATCAGATCTTTTCCCTCAGGATCATGGAACGTTATTTCATGTATCTGCCCGCTTTTTTCAACATCATCAAGTTCGGCCTTTGCTATTGCAGAAACGCATTTCGGGCACCAGTAAACTGGATATTCGGCACGGTAAACAAGTTTGTCATTATACATC
>CAZLMI010000070.1:0-5472 GCA_964560865.1 Microcaldota archaeon | reverse complement strand
TTGAGGAAGCATTTTGAAATATTCCGATAAAAGCTTATTAGTCGTCTCTCCTTTCTCTAAAATTCTCTTCAGAATTTTTATCGTGTTTGCATCTTCCTTAGAACCCAACGACATCAAAAACCTATTTTGTGCGTATTTAAAAAGCGAAGTTTTTAGTATTGCCGGGGTTAATCGTAATGGTCTGGAATGCACACTATCGTTAATCGCACAATCTAAGCCTCTTAAAATTCCTCTCAAATTTCCCTCGTATAAATCAAATAATAATTTTAGGGTTTCATCATCATGAGGGATTATTGGAGTTATGGATGAGTTTATTGTCAAAAGTTTAATTCGCTTATTGATTATTAGTTTTATTTCGTCAAATTTGAATGGACGTAAAAGTATGGGTACTTGGAATATATCCTCAACTCGTGGCAGCTGTTCAAATAACTCATATAAAGTTCTATCACTAACGAAAAGAAAATGAACCCCCTTAACTTGCATGAAATCCCGTATCCCATTCATAATTCTTTTAAGTTGGTTTTCATTCTTATCTTGAACTAACTCTAAATTATTGTAATGGATTATGACCCCCTTATATCCTAATCGAAGGATTTCGTCTAGTAAATCTTGAAACAATATTTTTATCGTGTGAGAATTAAGTAATGGCATCCCGTAAGACTGACCAGAACTGTACCCTCCCCCGACACTTAATATAGACCCACTAAGCCCTATTGAACCCCCCCGATCCATTCCAAAAATCACATTAAAACGTTTTACTAATTCTGGATCGATTTTGTTTTTTAGTTCCTTTTGTCGGTCAATCGCAGTCCATACAATTGCAACAGTATTTAGCATAAAATTTTCAGGAGTCCAGGTATAATCTATACTGAGTTCGCCTAACGGTGTGAAATAACCATTATCGGTTATGGCTTTGTATTTTGCATAGTTCGCAAAAGTAGTTTTACCAATACCTATCTCACCATATATTAATATTCTACTTGTTTTATTAGAATAGATAATTTGACTTAGTTTTTTTATCTCTTCTTCTCTACCAAAAAATGAATCTTTAATAGGTAGCCCATCCCCATACATCGAAAGTGGGTCTGTTGTAAACGGATTATCCTTTAATCCATACAAATTCCAAATATTTTGATTTTGCCCGGACATTTATTTTAGCACCCGTTTTATGTCATTATAATGACTATTCAATATTATAATGATATGTTTTTATAAGCATTTATGTATAAATACTAATATGAAAACACCATTATAATGATGATTTAAAATAAACAATTGGTGTTTGGGCCTCAGACAACTACTACGAAGTCAATGAGGAATTTGTCGCAACTGTTCTCTGGCAGAAGAACAAAGAGATTGTATATTAATGCAAAGGAAAACAGCAGATTGGCAAGGCCCCCAAATTGAAAAAACAAAAAACGAGTATTTTTTAACCAAACCTCAGATTTATGTTTGCATGGATAAAAGAAAACAGGCAATTGCCGAAATGGCAAACGCAGTGCTCTCCGGACAGAAAAATATCGATAAACTGAAAAAAGACATGGGGAAAAAATTCAGGATATCTGAAATGATAAAAAACTCGGAGATACTTGCGGCAATTCCGAAAAACAAACGAACTGCAGATTTGATAAGATTATTGCAAAAAAGGCCGATGAGAACGCTTTCCGGGGTAACCCCAGTGGCAGTAATGATAAAACCGGAAGGTTCGTGCGGATTTTCATGCATATACTGCCCAAAACCTGGAAAAGGACCGAAGAGCTATACCGGAGAGGAACCTGCGGCACTCCGTGCACGGGAATGCGGATTTGATGCTTACAAACAGGTAAAAAGCCGGCTCGCCCATTATGAACAGACTGGACACAATACGCAAAAATGTGAAATAATTATTATGGGTGGTACTTTTTTAAGAACCCCGAAAGAGTACCAAAGGAAATTTGTAAAGGGAATTTACGACGCACTCAACGGCAGGACTAGCAAAACACTTGAAGACGCAATAAGAAAAAACGAAACTGCAAAACACCGCTCAATCGGACTTACAATAGAAACAAGACCGGACGTATGCAATGAAACTGATGTGGATGTCATGCTTTCTTATGGAGCAACACGGGTGGAACTTGGAGTTCAGCATCCATCTGACAGGATATATAAATTAGTCAACAGAGGGCATACAGTAGCGAATGTTATAAAAGCCACAAAGATTTTGAAGAATGCCGCATTCAAAGTCGCTTACCATATCATGCCTGGACTGCCTGGATCAAATCCAAAAAAGGATATTGCGATGGTAAAACATCTGTTTTCGAATCAGGATTTCAGGCCGGACATGCTGAAGATATACCCCACGCTGGTGATCCCGGGGACAGAACTTGAGAAGATAACCAATGCGGGAAAGTATACTCCATTGAAAACAGAGGAAGCCGCAGAAGTAATATCGGAATTTTATAGACATATACCGCCTTATGTCCGGGTAATGAGAATACAACGGGACATACCATCGGGATTAATTTCAGAAGGAGTAAAAAAAAGCAATCTGCGTGAATGGGTAGACAAAAGGATAGCTGAAAAAAAGATCAAAAATATGGAGATACGGTCAAGAGAAGCAGGATTGACCGGACAGGAGAATGCGGAATTCAGGATGAAATGCAGGGAATACGATGCCAGTGATGGCAAGGAAATATTCATTTCGTTTGAAAATAAAAAATCAATTGCCGGCTTCCTGAGATTACGATTCCAAAAATCAGGGCACAGAAAAGAGATTACCGGGGACACCGCACTTGTAAGAGAACTGCATATATATGGGATTGAAACGCCACTGGCAGAAAAAGGTGAAATCCAGCACCGTGGCTTTGGTTCAAAGCTGCTTCAAAAAGCCGAAACAATTGCAAAGAAAAAAGGGATGAATAAGATAACGGTAATAAGCGGCGTTGGCGTAAGAGAGTACTACAAAAAACGGGGATATAAAAAAGACGGGCCGTATATGTCCAAAAGATTATAGGAATATATTTTAAGCTTGCCAAAGAGAAGCAAAGTATGCGGATAATTGCAGTTTGTATTTTGATATTGTTCATGTTTGGATGCATTGACGGAAACCAGGAAAAGAGCGTAGTGAAGCCAATCAGCAATATATCAAACAACCAAAGCAACAATACCAATTCGACGAACCATACGAGCACCATTGAACCGGTTAAAAATACCACGGTACCGGCAACTTTTCCACAAACAGCTGTCCCAAAAACAAACAGCACGACTACGGATAAAAATAACAGCAACCCGCAGACAATGAATGAAACAATCGGAGTTGTAAACGCAACAAAAACATATGACAAAGGATTATGGTTTGGAAACATGAGCTATTTCCTGGTGCTGAATGATGTGGCAACATATTCTACAGAAAACAATTGCGGAATGTTCACAGTAAATGATGCAAAAAGCAATGAACTGGCAAAGATGATAATCTGTGAAGGAAATGAACGCGCGTGGGCAAGCCCGGAAGGAAAGATATACCGGATAAAGGTGTACACGACCGCAGCAGGATATTCGAAACAAAACACCTGGGCTTCAGTAATAATATATAGTTAGGTCAGGCATTGAAAGTGATTCTTTCTTCATCGTAAAAATCCTTAAGCAGATCGTCCTGCTCCTTCAGCAGCGATAGATAATCCATTTGCATCTGCTGAAAATCCTTTTCCTCCTGGTCGTCAAAAACCCGAATCTGCCTTTCTGCATTTTTTAACTGGATTTTGGGATTTATTTCCTGTATTTTTTGTATATTGAGCCTAAGTTTTTCAGATATCGTATTGGATACCCAAACGAAACGGTCTTTGAGTTTTACTGGAACCTGGGAAACAGGTTCAGAATCACCTTTTGAAGGAGAAATTGAATCATCGGATATTGTAGCTGAAATTTTAAGCCTGGAAAACAGAGTGGATAGATGCTTACTAGAATATTGTTCCGTAGTCCGGAGGGAAATTTTTTGAGTAACTTTTCCCAATCGTACTACCGAAAGGATTTTTTCATTGGTAGTCCGGTCAAGTTTTGAAATCAGTATTGCAAGCTTGGCGATATTGTCCCGATTTAACTGGTTTTCCTTTATCAACGCGGCTCTGGCCTGAATAACCTCAAAAAGTATGCTTACGCGTTTTTTCAGGGCTTCTTTTATTGCTTCTGGAGGAAAAGAGCAGATGATACCCGAAATTTTATCGATATCCTCTTCAAAAGGGAATGCGACTTCGATTTCAGCAGCAGCAAGTTTTGACTCAAGAACACGAAGTTCGGCATCAAGCACTGAAAGCTCACGGTCAAGTTTGTCATCATCAGAAGAAAAACACCTCTTCTTGAATTCAAGCGAGGAGATGTTATTTTTAACTTCGATATATCGGATTACTTCTGGTAGAGTTACTGGACCTTCCATTGGATCGCCTTGAACCTGGTTTTTGTCTTTTCAGTATGATTTCAATGATAAAGAATAAAAGGATGGTGATTGATGCCAGCAGGAGTATGACCACTGGAAAAAAATTCAAATCAGGTTGTCCGGAATTGTCAGCTGGTTTGTCTTTTGCAGATAATCGGGCCATCTGGGCACTAACATTGTCCAAAGCGCGGGCATAGGTAAGTATCTTGTATGCCGAAGAATTCCCGCCGGTATTTGAAAGGTATGCACCCTGGGTCTGGTAGACATTGCCCCAGAACGAAGTCCTGTTTTCAGCAAGCATTAACCCGGAATCGTGATTAATTTCAATGTCAGAATACCTCTGAAGATGGCCGGATGCACGCTCCATTTCAATAACATAAGTCGCATCGAAAATTGCCGCACCGTATTTGCCATTCGCATAAAGAAGCCTGGCGGATGACAGATGGAGTTCGGAATCAGAACTTTTTGCTTTAAGATTTTCAGCATCAGCAATAAGTTTTGCCGCAAGGGATTGCCAGCCCGACTCATTGACAGGTGTACCTGATTTTTCAGATTCATTCAACAGGGAATAAGAAACGTGGCACCAGGCATCGGCATAAAGAAGTTCGTTAAGAATCGCGTATTTTTCTTCCAGCAAATCGGCATTTATGTCAGTGTTATTCAACTGGCGGACAGCCCAGCCAACCCTGAGATCAGCACCAATAACCCACTCGAAATTCTTGTCTGTCTTTTGAACGGATTGAAGAGAGGCAATGCAGGATTCGATTTCTTTCTTCTTTTTAGAAAGATTTGCCTCGCTTGAAAGCATTGCCCTTATGGTTTCGGATTCAATATAATCGAGAAATGCGATGTTTGCCGCTGGATAGACATATCCGAGATTAAGAAGTTTTTTCTGATGTTCGATTTCTTTTTCAAAGTATTTTTTTATGACCGCGGAATTATTGCCGTTTACCGGCATTTTTTGTATATTGGAACTTTCAACAGAAATCATATAATCGGCAACCGGAACAAATTTATCCATTCCTGGCAAAGAAATTGCAGTTATGTTTGGAATCTGCTGGTTT
>CAZLMI010000069.1:0-5475 GCA_964560865.1 Microcaldota archaeon | reverse complement strand
GCTCGAAGTGGGGTTTCTGCCCACAATCGGAAATGATTTATCCTGCATTGCAGTAAGTATGCTTCTTTGTAAATTCCCAAGAGTGGATATCTCGTCAATAAAAAGAACGCCTTCGTGCGCATCATGGACCGCACCGGGAACAACACGCATAAATGCAGGAGTACCAAGCTGCGGGTGAGACCCATACGGATCATGGCGGATATCTCCGAGAAGTTCGGTATCGGAACCCCCGGATGCCTGAACAAACATATTTCTCGTTATAGGAACAATTACTTTTCTCTGGGCTTTCCGGTTCAGCTCCTCCTGCTTACGAATGTCCACCGCGGTTAGTACGGCAAGCCTGCCATCGGGTTTGCGTTCATAGATTATCGTTTCCTGCTTCCCATCAAAACTTTTTCTGGTGGTTGCAATCCGGACTACGCCTTCACTACTGACTGAAATAGGATTATTTGTTTCCACAAATCCCGGTCGATGATCCTTATTAGCACCGCATTTTGCACAAACTACTTCGGTAAACGGACTAAAGGAACCACAGCGCTTGCACCTGAACCCCAGGCGCTCTGCAACAAACGTAGGAACTTCGGAAGGATTCACAATCGACCCGAAGGTAAGTGTCCTTGTCCCATCATCACGCATTTTTTCCTTGCTTCTGATTTCAACAATGGGCCTTTCTTCCCGTTCTGGATTATTTAAAATGGATATTTCATTCATTGGTTTTGGAAGAACACTGCAAATTGCGCGGGCAATCATGCTTTTTCCGGTTCCTGGAGCACCGACCAAAAGCAAATGCCTTCTTTGAACAGGAATAAGCCGGGCAATGGCAACTGCCTCGTCCTGACCAATGATTCTTTCAAACGGATCTTGCGGAAGAGGTATCTCTGCCGTGCTCTCGAATTTAATCATGGGAAAAATACGCACTAAATATTTATAAGGCAACCCGACACGAAAACCCAAACAGCCAACATTTTTAAATCATAAAAGAATAAGGAAGGCATGGAACTACCACCATTGAAAGTAAATGAAAAAATGCCAATACTCAAAAAAACAAGAATGTCCACCGGAATAATGGATTTGGACATAATACTTGAAGGCGGGTATCAGAATCCGGGAAATATAATGATACTCGGACCGAATGGAACTGAAAAGGGGGTTATGGGCTACCAGTTTATATCAAACACAAACAAGACAAACGAACATGCCATAATCCTTACAACTGATACAAAACCAAAGGATATGCTTGAGAAAATAGAATCGTTTGGAATGAAACTTGGGGAGAATGTGTCTTTTATAGATTGTTATAGCGCAACTCTGGGCGGAAGGGAAATACCCGAATCAGATGAAAAGATAACCGTCGTATCAGGACCGGGCGCATTAAACGATATCTCGCTTGCAATGAATGAAATAGTCAGAAAAAACCGGGGCAAAAAAATAAGAATTATCTTTGATTCACTTTCAACACTGGTGTTATACAATCCAAAAGAATCAATAATAAAATTCCTTCAGGTTGTTGGTGGAAGATTAAAAAGTGCAGATGCAACCGTCCTGTACATTGTTGAGGAGGGCGTTCATGAAAAACAGGTTATAGGCCTGCTCGAGCACACCATGGACGAGATATATATAATCAGTGAAAATGCAGGAAAATTCGAAATGAGGGTGCCTCAGGTCAGCATACCGATACCGATAAAGCTAGTGCCTTCGGGCATAAACCTTCTATAAGGTGAAAACATGGAAGAAACAGATACTCCTGAAAAGGTCCTTGACAGAATGCGCAACGATGACGGCATAGGTGGAATGATAATACGAAAAGACGGGAAAGTCCTGAATTCCACGGTGGCAGTGAACGAAATCGGAGCGGGAATGATTTCTTCACTGGCAAACATAACCGATGCAATGGCAAAAAAAATATCAGACGAACAAAAAGAAGTTGAGATCACATTCAAAAACCTGATAATAATTATGATACCGATAAACGAATATTATTTCTGCGGAATGGTAAAGGAAAGGGAGCAAAAAAAACAGGTCAGGAAGTATGCTGAAGAAGCAAAGGGGCTGCTCTGATTAAAATGGTGTCAATAGAAAAACTGCTTTCAGGATATTCATATGCCGAGATAAGAATAAACAGGGGAATAAATACGAATATCAAGATAGCGGATGATGAGGTTAAAGTAAGCTCCGGAAGTTATGAAGGCATGTCTGCAAGAGTCCTTGAAAACGGGTCATGGGGATTTGCATCCAGCAATAATATGAATGATGCCGGGGAACTGCTCAAAAAAGCACGTAAAATCGCACTCCTTGAAAAAGGAAGAATCAGCATAAACAAAATGCCCGGGAGAAGCATAAATATAAAAAACAGGATGACAGTTGCAAATCCGGAAAACGAAGTCTCGGAATTAATGGATGCCATGAAAAGCATTTCAGGAAAAAATATAATTGCAAGGCTGATATCATGCAATGATGTTGTAATAAAAAAGAGATTCATAAATTCTGAAGGAACCGACATAACCCAGGATGTGCCATATACTTATCTTTCGTGCTCTGCAGTTGCAAAGGCAAACGGGGTAATTCAGAAAGGGTATGAAACCGATGCTTCGCGCAAAGGATTCAAAAAAATCAATTTGTATGATACCGCAAAAACAGCCGGGGAAAAGGCAGAGATGATGCTTAACGCAAAACTCCCACCAAAAGGAAGGTTCACGGTAATCCTTGATCCTGAGATGACCGGAGTATTTGTACATGAAGCAATCGGACATGCGGTTGAAGCCGATTCGGTAGTAGAAAGAGAATCAATACTTGCAAAAAAAAGAGGGAAACGGATAGGGAGCGAAATAGTAACCATATACGATGATCCGACATCGGATTATTTTGGTTCGTATGGATTTGACGACGAAGGCATGAAAGCAAAGAAGGTAATGATAATCGAGGATGGGGTATTGAAGAATTATATAAACTCCAGGGAAACCGCAAAAAAACTTGATGATGAACCGAATGGGCATGCACGCGCATCTTCATTTGATGCTGTGCCAGTGGTAAGAATGAGCAATACATTCATGAAACCCGGGAAACAATCGATGAACGATGTCTTTGATGTAAAAGAAGCAATATATATGAAAGGCATGACCGGCGGCAGCGTTGATACTTTTTCAGGCGGATTCATGTTCAAGGCAGAAGAAGCATATATGATAAAAAACGGGGAAAAACAAACACTGCTGCGGGATGCAACACTAAGTGGAAACATACTGAAGACAATGAAGAACGTATGTGCCGTGGGAAAGGACTTCGGAACTTCACCCGGAATTTGTGGAAAAATGGGACAGCGCGTGCCGGTTTCAGACGGCGGACCGCACATAAGAGTAAATAACATGATGGTAGGATAAATGGAAGAGCTTAATCCGCTCGTATTTTTGGCAGGATGGGCATTGGGAATCGTGAGTGGTATTTTTCCTGGATTGCATTCAAACACAATTATTTCCATTTTGGATTCGTTGAACATCCAACCAGCGCAACTCGCATTAGTCATAATTGCATTATACCCGGCCCACCTTATGATTTCAATAATTCCAGCGATATTTTTTGGAATTCCTGAAGAAGGAACAGTGCTAATGATACTACCAGGTCACAGGATGGTGTTGCAGGGAAACGGAATTGCCGCATTGAAAACCGTGCTTGCCTCTGCAATAGTCGCAGTATTAATCGCACTGTCAATATTTTTCATAAGCGGAGATATCTACAAAACGGCATACGGATTGCTAAAACAGCATTTCCCGTACATAATATTTGTATTCTCCATGATTCTGCTGCTTAGAAGCAAAAAACCGTATTTTTCATTTCCGATATTTGTCTGTGCCGGAATGCTCGGACATGCGGCGCTGGGATCGGACATGCCAGACCCGTTTCTTCCGCTTTTTTCAGGAATGTTTGCAGCAGCTGCAATCCTAACGTATAAAAAATGCACAATACCGGAACAAAAAGACTGCGAGATAAAACCTGATTTTTTAAAGTACACTGCAATAGGCGTTGTTGCCGGAATGTTTGCAGACCTGCTTCCCGGAATAAGTTCATCATCACAGGTTGCCACGTTCATGAGCATATTCATCCCACTGAATACACTCGGATATATGGCAACGATTTCTGCAATAGAGATAAGCGAGGCGATATTCTCGCTTTCAACGGCAGCATCAATCGGAAAAGCAAGAGCCGGCGCAACTGCATGGCTGTCAAAAATGATTGATATCAATTCCGAACTGGTGCCTTTGGTGATTTTATTCATAATAAGCCTGAGCATGACTGCTGCGCTCATTTTCTTATTACGGAAGAAGATTGCAAGGCTTGCTGAACTGGATTTTTCCAGAGTGAATATCATCATCCTTAGTTACCTGGTGGTTGTTAGTTTCCTGATTGACAGCTGGCTTGGCCTGTTTGTATTTTTAATTGGTGCCGGGCTTGGATGGATTACAATAAAACTGGGAGTTGAAAGAACGACACTTATGGGTGCGGTAATCGTGCCTGTGTTGTTGCTTTATTTTAGAATCTGATCAAAACAAATGGAATTAATCCAAAAAAAACTAAACCTTCAGCAAACTGACATAATCATTATAGATTCTTTCAATATCCTCGATTTTTGAAGATACCAAAGGATTCACTGAATAGTCACCCACAACAATAGAACCCATTACATTTGCATATGCCATTGCCTTTTTCAGATTCTCCAATGTAGGCTTTGTCGCGCCCTGCTTTGCCAAAGAACCCAGAAAACCACCGGCAAATGAATCTCCTGCCCCGTTTGGATCAACTACATTCTCCAAAGGAAATGCCGGAAACGGGACTACGTGCTTATCGAAAAACAAAAGACTGCCGTGTTCGCCTTTTTTTATTATGACTATTCCTGGACCCAATTTGGATATTTTTTTTCCGCATTTCACAAGATTCGGATCTTCGCCAAGCATTCTTGCCTCGGCATCATTAAGAACGACACAGTCAACAAGTTTGATAGTCTGAAGAAGATCATTGTATTCCCCGCGAATATAAAATTCAATCGTATCCATCATGGAAAATTTGGAACCGGTATGCTGTCTCAGGATTTCCCTCTGCTTGGCAGGCGGCATGGTAGCGAGATAAACAAACTCGTTGCTTCGTGACTTTTCAGGAACCCAGGGTTCATAAACTCCAAGCAGATTCAAATCGGTCTTGTTGGTGAAACGCTGATACATGTCAAACGAATAGCTGCAGTCATAATGAAATGTTTTACCGGGTTTTTTCTGGACACCTTCTAAATCGACTCCGCGGGTTTCCAGAAGTTCCCAGTATTCCTGTGGAAAATCATCACCAACAACGCTTGCGATATGGACATCTGCAAAAAACCTTGCCGATAAAGAGAAATATGATGCTGCACCGCCAAGAACGTTTTCAACGGTCTTGAATGGAGTCCGGGTAGTATCCAAAGCTATTGAGCCAGAACAAGTAATGTTTGCCATGAAT
>CAZLMI010000068.1:0-5477 GCA_964560865.1 Microcaldota archaeon | reverse complement strand
CAACTGCTTCTTTTGCCAACTTAATGGAACCACCCGGAGTAACAGTCATTTCACTCGTGGTAGATGTGGTTGGCGGGGCCATGTCCGAGATTACCCATTCTTCACCCAAAAACCATATTTTCATTTTGTGGGTTTCAGTCTGATCATCAGTGCTTGCACATGTTGCATACAGTGTACTGTTTGTCGGTGTTGTACAAACCGGGATACCCAAATCATCAGATGCACCTTTAAACTTCAAAGTATATGCAAGGAAGTTCAATGTTCCTACGATATCGTCGTCAGATGCAGAGTAGTGGTTGTTACCATCAAGCCACATGTCCTGTGTTTCAGTATATGACACGCCAGCATACTCATCTTTTACTGTGGTTGTTTTCAATGGCGAAAACATATCACCAGTTATTTTGTACAGACGAGTATTACTTGGACCAATGGTTGAACTAGAACCATCCGTAAATGGATTTGCATCAGTTGCAATATCAGAAGAGTGTGTATAGTATATTTCACTTGAACTCCCTCCTCTGTCCAACAATGCCCGGTCCAAATAGTCACCTATCAGGTTGCCTGCCGTATATGTACCTGTAACAGTTGCACCTGGAACAGTAATTTCCAAAGTTGCTTTCTTGTTTGTTAAAGAACAGGTTCCGGTTCCGTTGCTTGCATTTGCTGCACTGCATTTTACACTGCCGCTCACATATTGGGCAGTAAGATTCTTCATTGCATATGCTTCACTTGCAAGTTTAGCTGCGATGTTAGCTGCTGCCACACCATCGGAAGCTAAGGCTTTTTCTCCTACAACGACTTTGACCAAAGGTTGGCCGTTGTCATTTACCAGCTGTGTATTACCGTACATAAGTCCGGCAAAGGCTACAGAGCTAGCCAGCATTGTTGCACCAGCAACAATTGCACCAATTTTTTTTAGGTTTACTTTCATTGTTTCACCTCAATTTTTTCTCGAATCGTCCCTGGGTCGCGTATTTTATAAAGATAGACGATTCCACATACCTGCACTACCTAGCTGCGTCGTCACGCACGCAGGGCCAGAAACACGGGATATGTCTCCACTGCAAGCTGCAACCCAAAATTTCCGAAACGTTTTTCGGATACAAAAGAGCAACTGCCCCTATGTATTCTGAGAAGCTGTCCTTCAAAATCTTTATAAATGTTTTGTATATACATAAACAACAGTTTATAAACTGCTGTTTTAACTAAGACAATCGCCAAAATAGACATACGTAGATAAACGTAGTTTTGGATTTTGTCCGAGATAAAAATCAAAATACAAACACCAATAAATTATAGCTTAATTCTAAAACCATCTACGGCTATTGCCGTATTCTTAAATATTTTCTGGGCCTGCGCAAGCAATTTGCCGGTTTCAGGATATCTGGGACTGATATGAACAAGAACCAATTGTTTTACTTTGGCTTTTTTTGCAATTTGGGCAGCGTCAGTCACCATTGAATGATTTGTTTCTTTTGCCTCGGTTTCGTGCTCTTCCGCGTAGGTGCCATCATGAATAAGCAAATCCGCACCTTTGGCAGCTTCCACGATTGCATCGCTTGGTGCAGAATCACCCGTGTAAACAATCCTCCTTCCGGGTTTGACCCAGCTGACATCATTCAACAAAATCTTTTTTCCATTCACTATAACCCTACCGGTTTTCTGAATTTCAGAAAACATTTTTCCCTGCAACCCGAGTGAATGTGCTTTTTTTTCATCAAACTTTCTCCGGTCTTCTTCAATGAATAACAGCCCGTATGCCTGCCGGGTGTGCTGAACCGGAAATGCCTCTATTCGAAATCCGGAGGTCTTATATACGACACCTTTTTTCATTTTAGTTATTTTTACGAATGGATAATCACGTATATTGTCGACAATTGTGGATGGAAGAACCAGATCCAACGGTCGGTGGGTGGTAAACGAAAGATTCAGCGTTTCAAGTAAACCGAAGACACCAAGATAGTGATCGAGATGAGGATGGGTTACAAAAATTGCGTCTATAGAACCAAAGCCAACCTTGTAATTCATCATCTGGCGTTGTGTCCCTTCACCGCAATCCCACAATAATTTTTTATCCCAGTAATTTATCATCAGTGCGGGCATGCCCCTGGAGGGAGTGGGGATACTTCCGGATGTACCAAGAAAGATTACTTCAAGCATAGTGCAAGAAAGGCCAGTAAATATTTAAAAACAAGGCCGATTCCGGATTTTTAAATACATTTATAAACACTTTTGTTCACAATATATAATAGTTATAAATAATGTAATGGGGTGAAAACATGAAGCCAAAAAAAATGAAACACGAACAGGATGAAGATGAGCTCGATTTAGTGGAGATACTCAGGCTTAATGACTCCGAAGCCCCTGAAAAGTATTGTAACTAATCGAATAATTTTTTTTCTTTCTCGACAATAGTAATGAGTAATTAATTAATATACGATATAGTATTTTTCGATAAGAATAATTTATACGATTATAATCCTGAATTTTCAAAATCTCAGAAAATAATGGGATTTATATATTTTGTCTTCTTCCCTAATTATACGTGAGGTATATGCCAAGAAATTTTTTCATTACCGGATTGCCGAAATCAGGAAAAACCACATTGCTCAGAAGAATAATAAATGAACTGAGGAAACAGGGATTACGAGTAGGCGGGATAATAACCCCGGAAGAAAAAGTACATGGAACACGCAATGGATTTGAAGTAATGGATGTGGCAACAGGAAAACAGGGAATGCTCGCGGATATACATGGAGACGGACCAAAAATAAGCAAGTACCACGTTGACCTGAGGTCGTTTGAAGGTATTTGCATACCCGCATTTTACGAATACAAGAAAAGATTCGATGTAGTTGTAATTGACGAAATAGGAAGAATGGAATTGCGCTCAGACAAATTCCAGGAATGCCTGGATGAGATAATCGACTCGCATGTGCCATTGATTGCCTCGTTGCATAATGATTTTGTAACGGTATACGGATACAACGGGGATGTGTTTGTAATCAGTGAAAACAGCCGTGAATCAGTATATAATGAACTGGTTAATACAATAAAGAGAGAGTATGCAAGCATCTTAAGACCCGGAGAAAGAATAAAAATAAACCCACTTGCAGGAAAAACAGGGAACGTTAAAAAACCGAATAATCAGACAATAAAAAAATCAACAACAGTAAAAAAGAGGAAACATGTTAAAAAATCAAATAAAAAAACAATGCGCACGATAAATAAAAAAACAAAAAAAGCAATTTCGAAAAGCAAAACAAAAAACAAAACGAAAGGCAGGCGCAAGACAACAGGTAAAAAAACCAGGGAACCCGCTAAAACGAAAAAAGGGATCGTGCACCACGTCAAACATCACGTAAAAAACTGGTTCGGACTTTAACGGTTTTCTTTTGCCCACCGAACAATAAGCGCATGATACTCGTTAAACAGCCATGCTTCCCTGGGAAGACGGGATTCGAAGTATTTTTGATAGTTTTCGTATTTTCCAGTTACTGTTAAACCAAAATGCCCGCAAAATCGCTTGGTATATGTATCAATCACAAAAACAGGTTTTCGATATGCATAAAGCAAAATCGAATCCGCAGTTTCAGGGCCAACACCATAAACTTCCAGCCAGCTACATCTTAATTCTTCAGGGGAAAGTGAACTTGCATCAATTTCCAGATAATTTCTTGTAACTTCTTTCAGCCTTGCTGCCTTTTGCCGAAAATAACCAGAAGGACGAATCAATGTTTCAAGTATACTGATTTCCGAATCGAGAATTTTTTCTGGATTGACCAAACCTGCATCGCGCAGATTTGTAAGCGCTTTGTCGACATTATTCCATGCCGTATTTTGGGTCAGGATAGTACCCAGAATTATTTCGAATTGGTCTTCAGGATTTCTTGGAATGGAATAATCCCCTGGAAAATATTTCCCACCCACAGGCCACCACCCCTGATGGCCGTATTTTTTGAAGAGCTGGTTGTAGAGCGACATCTGGGAATTTTTCATAACAAACGATTATTTGTTACTTTTTTATAATGTTGCCATACACAATAGCAGTATGCTAATCGGATTAGTCGGAAAACCAAGCACGGGAAAAAGCACGTTTTTCCAGGCATTGACTTCAGTACCTGTAGCTCGTGCACCATACCCGTTTACAACAATACAGCCAAATCACGGAATAGGATATGTTGAAATTGAATGTGTAGACAAGGAATTTGGAGTCCAGTGCAATCCCCGGACAGGATTTTGTAAAAATTCAAGAAGATTTGCGCCGGTCGAACTGCTGGATGTTGCCGGACTGGTGCCGGGCGCACATGAAGGAAAGGGACTTGGAAACAAATTTCTCGATGATTTAAGGCAGGCAGACCTGCTGATACATATTGTAGACGTTTCAGGGTCAACCAATGAAGTTGGCGAAAAGGTTGCAAAAGGAAGCTACGACCCTGCAAACGACGTAAGATTTCTTGAGGCCGAACTCAATTACTGGATAGAGGGGATACTGAAAAAAAATTGGGCAAAATTGACACGGGAAGCGAAATTAAACAAAAAAAACGAGGACATAATCACCGTGCAGGTTACCGGACTGGGAATAGGGAAGGAAGTGGTTGTTTCGGTTTTAAATAAACTCGGACTCCGTGAAAAGGCACTTGGTGACTGGAATGAAACAGAGATATTCACACTTGCAAAAACAATACGCCAGCTTGGAAAGCCGATAATCATAGCAGCAAACAAATGCGACCTTTCCAACGGTTATGAAAATTATCTTAAACTCAAAAAAGAATTCCCGGATTATTTTATTGTGCCTTGCTCTGCAGAAGCCGAAATAACGCTTAAAAATGCTGCAAAGGCAGGATTCATCGAATACACGCCAGGGGATAAAAATTTCACGATAGTCCGTGAATTAAACCCGGAACAGAAAAAAGCAATGGATTTGTTAAAGGAATTGATGGAGAAATTTGACGGGACCGGAGCACAACGATGCCTTAATTCTGCGGTTTTTGACTTTCTTAAATATATGGCAATATTCCCCGGAGGAGTGAACAAACTTATGGATGACCAGGGAAGGATTTTGCCGGATGTGTTCTTGATGAAACCCGGATCGACTGCAATTGATTTCGCAGGAACAATCCACTCGACATTTGCCGAAAATTTCATCAAGGCAATTGATGTAAAAACCAAACGGGCACTTGGTGCAGACTATCCGTTAAAACACCGGGATGTACTCGAGATTGCTTTCAAGAGGTGAATGCATGATTGCAGTGAACTACCAACGGCTGAAGCCGTTGGCTTCCTGTTTCATTGAAGATACTTGCCCATTATGTTTAAAATAGGTAGTGGTTTCGTCTCCACAGGCGTTACTTTCTGGCGTTCCGCCAGCTCTTTTGAGTATGTTTCTTGCAGCGTTATGGTCTCTGTGCATTGATAAACCACATATGCACTCATGCCATCTGTCTGCAAGGGTTTTGTTTTGTATCAAATTGCAG
>CAZLMI010000067.1:0-5482 GCA_964560865.1 Microcaldota archaeon | reverse complement strand
TTTTATCCATGAAAGATAATTTGAAAGAACTGGAGCTTAAGGAAAAAAAGGAAATGACCGAGCAGACAAAAAAATCGACAGATATTGCATCAAAATTATCTTCTTTAAAAGCCACTTTGGATGGAAAACACAATGAACTTCAGATTCGCAAAAAGGAACTTGCAGATAAACAAAACAGGTTGAAACAGGCTTCTGATTCAAAAGGCAGGACTTTAACTTCAATAGTGGAAGCGAAAAAACAGATTGCTTCTGAACGTGAGGAACTCCTCCAGTGCGAGGAAAAGCTCCAGACCCAAAGCAAGACTATTGAAAAAATAGTTGAAAAGATACGTGAGCTGGAATCCCAGTTGCAGGAACTGGGCAGGCAGCGCGGAGCATCCAGAATCGAAGTCGAAAGAATAAACAAGGATATGAATTCAATTACTGTAAGAAAGGCGACCTCAAAAACCCGTCTGGAAGATCTTCGTGCTGAGTTTGTAAAATTCCAGGATGTGCAGTTTCTTGAAAACAGTGACCGCAGCGTTCTTTCACGGATTGTTGGTGAAGCAGAACAGATAATCGCGGAACTTGGAAATAATGTAAATCTTGCGGCCGTGGAGATGTTCGAAAAAAGAAAATCCGAAATTGCGGATGTTGAAACGAAGATTGTAAAACTCGAGGAAGAACGTGTTGCGATAATGAAGATGATAGATAGCATTGATGAACATAAAAAAGAAGCTTTCTTTGATGCATTCTATGCAATTGGGGATAATTTCAGAAAAATGTTTGAGCATGTGGATCTTGGGGAAGGATTCTTTTACCTGGACAATCCCAATAGCCCTTTCGAAAGCGGGCTTCACATAAGAATCAAGCGGCCTGACAAGGACGGTAAAGTTCGGGAACATACTCTTGATTCTTTTTCAGGAGGAGAGACGTCCCTGATTGCACTTATGTTTATATTTGCATTGCAATTCTACAAACCATCCCCGTTTTATATACTGGACGAAGTTGACGCCGCTCTTGATAAACAGAACAGCAAAAATCTTGCCAGACTGGTTAAAAATATGGCAGGGGATTCCCAGTTCATTCTTGTTTCACACAATGATACTGTAATCTCCGGTGCGGATATTGTCCTGGGGGTTAGCCGTGTTGGTGGTGTTTCCAAGGTTGTTGGTGTAAAACTGGAATCCATTGCCCGGGAGATTGCATGATCCGTTGCCTTTTCGTAGGTCGTTTTCAGCCTTTTCATAACGGACACAGATATGCAGTTGAACAGCTTCTCAAAAAATCCCCGGAAGTCATCATAATGGTGGGAAGTGCAAATTGCGAAATGGATATGAGAAATCCGTTTGATAGTGGTGAAAGGGTAGAAATGATTCGTTGTGCATTTTCAAAAGAAAAACTTGCAAGGCTGATAATCATTCCGGTCAGCGATGTGAATAATCACTCTATCTGGGTGCCTCACGTTATTTGCAATGTGCCTTCATTTCAAGCAGTTTACAGCAATAACTCTCTGGTAAGGTCATTATTCAAAAAAGCATCATTTCCAGTATTTCCCATCAAATATATGAATCGAAAAACCCACCACGGAAAGTTAATCCGGAAACTAATCGCCAACCAAAATAAAAAGTGGAGAGAGTATGTTCCTGAAAAGGTTGCATGCTATCTTGATTCAATCCGGTGCACAGAAAGGCTCATCAGTCTTTCAAGGTAACCAGATAAGTCCCTAAAAGCCGGTTTCCTATCGCAGTTCCGGTTATTTTAACTGCCACGGTGGTGTTTTCAATAAGTTTTTTTGTTGTTACAACCTGGTTTTTTTGCACTGTTAAATCATATCCATTTGCATTTTTCGGAAGTCCTATTTCGTACGCATACTGGTTTGTTTTTGTGTAATTCAATGCCACATCTTCCGGTGATTGTACATATAACTTAGAATCCGGGAACACGATTGTTGCATTTCCAAAATCAGCAAGTATGGTGTTTTTGTTAGTGAAATTCTCATCAATTCCTGCTCCGAATTGGGATATATACGTTATATAACTCAAGTTTTTTAGGCGAATGGTGTCATTTACAGTTAATTCATTTGCAAAGCTTATGCCGTTTTCTTTGGTGTAGGATACTGTCCCGTTTGTTTTTGGCGTATTTTCATTGACAAGTCCTCGGCTTTCCCACGGAATGGTGAAAATCTGGGTTATATACTCCAGTTTTGAAACGGTTCCATTAACCTCCAGGTTCACCTTTTTCTGGTTTATCTGTGCGGATACATATCCGGTAAGTCTGTTTCCAAGGGCAGTTCCGACAATTGCAATTTCAATATCGGAATCCGCATCCACTACAGGTTCCATTGCAATTCTGATTACCGCACCACTGAAATAAGTATCTATCTCTGTTCCATTCGCAAGCTTCAATGTAATCTGTGAAGGTACTGCGATATTTGCTGCTGCAGTTGTAGTGATATTCCTGTTTTTCAGGTCCTTTGCCAGGGGATATACATCATCCCTTAAAGTGACATTTATTATCCATCCCTGTGCCGTTGGTTCAACTGCTTTTACCCTGCTGTCATTTTTTATATATTCGATTTCACTGCTTGTAGCCGATGCGATGAATAAAATAGGATCATACGTTCTCAGGGTTCCATTAACCAGCGCAGTTCCGCTTACTACCACGTCCTTCTGCTGTTTATTCTGAAAATCGAATGCCCCGCTCATAAAACCGGTATATAACATGCTTCCAAGGAAAATTAATACACCCAATACTGCGGCTATCTTTATCAAATCTTTTTTGTCCATTTCACTACCTCTGCTGGTTTACATTATAGACAAAAAAATTATAAAAGCGCGCTTGGATATTCTAACATGTGTGACATGTGCAAAAAAGACGTTCCAAATTATGGGCAGCTTATGAAAAATTCATTTTCTACCGACGAAAAACGAATCGGTTTTTCAAAGGAACTTTCATCAGAAATTCCATTGCTTTCCAGATTTCTTTACAGTTCTATGAAATGGCCCGTTGTTTTTAACTCTCCCATGTTTGAAGCCCGGCGTGCTTACGCAGTTCCATCCGCATACTATCAGGACCTTAAACTTGACAATGACCGTACTGGCATCGGATTTTCACATGGTTCAATGCGTTCACTGTTTTTTATTGGTTCACGGCTGGTGCTTCTTTCCAAAGGGGTCGGACATCATGATGGAAAAGAATTCATGTCATCGTATGTTCTTTGCCATTTTGAACCTTCTGAATTTCATGCAGAAATACGTGGGGAAGACATTACAATATCGGTCGATGTGGAAAAAACCTTTAGAAATCTGGTAACTGATAAAAAAGAGAAAAAACAAATTTCATTTATGTTTGTGAATAAAGATGTGCACAAGAAACTCGTGAGCCGGGAACAGGTTTTAAATTCATCTAAATTCAAGAGTGTTTATTCAAAATATGGTGGTGCTTTCCAGAAATCTGCATCAATAGATCTTGAAGGGTATGCAATAACCGTTCCGCATTTTTCCCCGCACCCGTTCATGCTTCAGTCCTTTCAGGAATTCGGTTATTCATCAAAAAGAGAAATGCAGGAAAGTACTGCCAAAGATTATTTTTTGAAACATTTAAGCTGATTTTTTATTAAGCGTCAGGTCATCTGATTAAAAATGCCAGTTCTCCGTTTATTGCGGTAAAAGTCCTACCTTCGGGGTAAGATAAAACTGCCAGCAGTGCTTTGCTTAAAATATTTATGTAACCGTCATCTTTTTTTCTTTCAGGTAAGATGTCTTTCGGGGTTATATATGCTACTTTCTCAATTTCTAGCTGTTTTACCGGGGGACACAAAGAACTTAATAGAATGATGTTTTCATGTGTTCGTTCTTCACCATACACTGTCTTCAACTCTACTCTTCCTTCGCTAAATGGCGTTTCACAACACGCATTCGGTCTTATTGGGTATATTCTGCAATCAAAACCTCCGGAATGGTTTTCTTGTGCAAAAATACATTTTTTATCTCCTAAAAAATCGAATGCTTCGCCTGCGTTCCCTATTATGCATCGTGGTGCGGTTTGCAGTACTTCTCTTAAAATTTGGATATAATTCCGGTCAGATTTCATAACTGGTGTTCTGAACCTGCCAAAAGGTACCCTACAGCATTCGTGGCATCTTCGGCAATCCACTACATCGAATGCTCGTTTTATCATTGTTTTGCTTTGTGGCGGTCTGACAATGTCATGTATATGTATTATCCGCATGAATTTCTATTGCATAAAACCAGTTATATACATGACTAAATGCCCTTATTTCGGCTGCTGTTGCGTTACGCAGTGGATTCCTCCGAGACCATGCACCAGTGCAGTGCATTCTATCGGAACTATTTTTCGTTTTGGAAAGCATTCTTCGAGCAGATCAATCGCCATTTCATCGGTTTTCTGATTGAATACTGGCAAAAGGACGACTTCGTTTCCTATATAAAAATTGGCATAGCTTGCCGGCAATCTTCCGTATTCCGACTCCACTTTATTTGGCATGGGAAGTGCAGTTACTTCAAGTTTTTCTCCATTTTGGTCCTTTGCTTTTTGTAGGATTTCAAAATTCTTTTTTAATTCAGAATAGTTTTCATCTGTTTTATCCCTTTCCAGTGCACAAAGGACCGTTGTTTTATTTGCAAATCGCACCATATCATCAATATGGCCATCGGTATCATCGCCCTTAATTCCATTCTTGAGCCAAATGATATTAGAAACTCCAAAATAATCTTTCAAGTACGTTTCTATCTGTTTTTTATTCAACCGCGAATTCCTGTTTTCATTGAGTAAACACTGTTCAGTAGTGATCAATGTGCCGTTTCCATTTACTTCTATTGATCCGCCTTCAAGCATGATTCCCGGTTTTAGTAAATTATGTTTGGTGAACCCAGTTATCTTTTCTGCAACTTCATCATCTTCCTTCAAATCATCATACTTGTTTCCATAGGCATTGTATCCCCATTTTGTCGCATGTATCCCACCGTTTTCATCCTTTACAAAAATGGGGCCATAATCGCGTATCCATACGTCTGCAGTTTTTATCCGGTAAAACCCGACATTTCTGTTCCAATTACCATTATCAAGCATTTTTCTTACTTTTTGTTCGGTTTTTTCATCATCGACAAGCAGGTTGACTTTTTCTCCATTGCACAATGCGGCAATCATTTGTATGTATATTCCTTCTACCTGCGGCAGTATCGCTTTTGGAAAAGTTTCAGTATTCTTTGGCCAGGAAATCCACGTTGCTTCATGTAATTCCCATTCAGCTGGCATCATATATCCGTTCATAAACTACCCTGTTTTTCGGTTATTTTTCCATACGTTTCCGGTCTTCGGTGCCTGAAAAACTTCCACCCATCTCTTATTTCTTTGCCCAATTGCAGGTCAACTTCTGCAATTACCATTTCTTTTTTATTGCTTCCTTTGGCCAAAATCGTTCCGCATTGGGAAGATATAAACGAACCTCCCCAGAATTTCATCCTGTTTTCCCCGCCTA
>CAZLMI010000066.1:0-5625 GCA_964560865.1 Microcaldota archaeon | reverse complement strand
GATCTGGAAAAAAAGCCGATTTTTGTCAAAGTCGGAAGAAGCTCGTTTGAGTGAAATATGCAAATCGAAAGATTTAAATATGTGCTAGCACATAATACAAATAGGTGATGTTATGGCTAATATGACACTTTCAATACCGGAAAATCTCCATAAAGAAATGAATATGCATTCGGAAATTAAATGGAGCGATGTTGCCAGGCAGGCATTCGAGAAGAAAATCAAGGAACTTCATTGGATGGATGAGGTGTTAAAGAACAGCAAGCTAACCGAAGAAGATGCAGAACGAATTGGGCACAAGATAAAAGGTGAAATCAGAAAAAGGTTTTCTGAATGAAGACTGTGATAGATACAAACAGAGTAATAACGGATGGAGCGTCCAGAAAAATAATTACGCATGCAAATATTGACTTTTTTTACATTGCATTAAATCAGGATGAAATACTAAAACACAAAAACGAAATCCTGAAAAAAGCGCAGATATCGGAAATGGAATTTGAAGGAATTTTGGATAAATTATTTCAAAAAATGATTTTAGTGGATGACGCAATAATTGAAACGCGAATGAAAGAAGCGAAAGAAATAATTGGTGCAGTTGATGGTGCCGATGTGCCATTTATTGCAGCGGCATTGGCTCTTGATGCAAGCATCTGGAGCGATGATAAACATTTTAAGAAACAGAATAAAATTAAAGTGTTCACAACTATCGAATTATTAAAAGAAATCAGATTATGAATATATTTATTAACATCAACCGCGAGTACTGCGTATGTCCGAATTCTTGGGAACGATAATAACAGCAGAGGGCTCGCCCTCCACATCGGAATTCCAGTTTGTAATAGATAAAAACGCCCATCCAATGAAAGGACAGTATGTACAGGTTAATGAAGGGGAAAAGATTATCTTTGGATATATATCTGAAATAGTACGTGCAAACAGGTATTTCGAACGTGCGGAATCAGTGGCAGAATACTCGAAAAATACCGATATAAGCAAGCATTTTCCAACCGAATCCTGGGAGTATACCAATGCGATGGTGAAAATACTGGGAACGCATGCAAAGGGGAAATTCCAGAGAAGTTTTTCACCACCGAAACCCGGAAGCAAGGTAATGAATACACAAAAGAATATACTTGAACCATTTTTAGGATTCAAAGAAAACGGGATGTTTTTGGGAAGCATCCAGCATCACGATGTACCTGTCCGGATTGACCTTACAAGGATGTTTCAAAAGCACGTTGCGATACTTGCCATGTCTGGTGCAGGAAAAAGCCATTTGTCGAGTGTGTTGTTGGAAGAAATTCTCGATCGAAGCAAAGATACCGGGAGAATTGCAACAGTCGTAATTGATATTCACGGGGAGTATGTTGGATTTGCACATGATTCCAGATATGGAAATAACACAAAAATAATAAATGGAAAGGAAATCCACGTTCCTTTGAGAAAAATTTCACCAGAAGTATTATCCGAATGGATGCCGAATATATCATCAGTGCAACGGGAATTGCTTCGCGGTGCAATGACAGCACTTAGAAAAGAGAAAACCGGGGAGGCGTATGGCCTGAAAGAGCTTGTAGCAAAGGTCATGGACTCGCCCGAAACAAAAAACGAACAGGCTAAACTGGCATTGAAACGTGCATTGCAAAACCTGCGCGGAATGAGACTAATCAGTAAAAACAAGGAAAACCCGTTGCTTGTTTCAGATGTAAAACCAGGCAGATTACTCATTGTTGATTTATCCGAAGTTGACAGCCACATGAAAAAACAGATAACCGTAACCATGCTGGCAAGAAAACTTTTCAGGCTCAGGAAAAAGGGTAGGATTCCGCCATTTTTGTTTTTGGTGGAAGAAGCGCATAATTTCGCAAGCCAGGCAGAAACCGAGCAATGCATATCCAGAAGCGTGATAGAAACAATTGCACGTGAAGGAAGAAAATTCGGTGCTTCGCTATGTTTAGTGAGCCAACGGCCGGTAAACCTGAGTACGACTGCACTTTCACAATGCAATACGCATATTATATTGCGCGTTACCAATCCGAATGATTTAGATCACATACAAATGAGTTCGGAGGGAATTGACTCGCACACTGCAAAAAGCATTACTGGTTTGCAGGTTGGCGAAGCGATAATTGTCGGTGCTGCGGTCAATCATCCTGTTTTTGTGAGTGTCCGTGAGCGCAAATCAGAGAAACGGGAGAAGGGGTTGCCATTGGAAGAGCAGGCTAAGAAATTTGAAGAAGAAATTGAAAGAAAAGAAAAGAATGTTGAAGCGTTTCTGTGATTCTTGTGTTCCAGTCTTTAATTAGGTGTGAATCAGAAAGTATATTCCGTTCCAATCTGAACACTTGCCGGACCGATAAATATTTTGCCAGCATTATCGTGTACTGTCATGGTAAATGCCTGTCCGAATAAAGCAATATTTTTACCTGCCCGCAGTGTTATTCCACCTTCAAAACCTGCAAGCGGCGCTGGATGGGCAAGTGCATTATGATTGGTGATTATGATTACTTTAGCCCTGAATCCCAGTCTTCCTATCGTACCTGTCCAGAAAATTGGCAGAGGCATCGCAACTTCATCATTCAGCTTGAACAGATGCGGCGCAGCATGAAGCCCGAGTTTTGGAATATGAAAAGCGATTCCACCTCCTATTGGCACGTCACCGCAATAAAGTTCACGGTAAACAAAAGGAGTTAATGCAAACCACTGGTTTATTGGAACAGTAATGCTCAGGCTTAACCGGTCTAACTGTGCATCCTGAGTTTCAAAACCTTTAAGCGTACCATCAATATCAAGATTGAGCATGAATGGAACGGATGATAGTTCTCCTTTCAATGCTGTCGATACTCCCAGAAGAGCAAATTGGGATATGCCATTTCCTTTTCTATAATATGCGCCATATCCTCCGCGGAGAGTGACTGAATCCAGTTTCAAATAATTTTTTTCTGCGGGTTTTACCTTTTCCTTTGGTGGATCTGCCTTTGCATGGCCTGGAAATATTGTTGCTACTGCCAGCATTGCACCTGCAACAGCTGAACGAAAAGGATTTCTTTTTCTGCTTTCATTCTTTGGTTTGACCTCTTTTTGTTGCAGATTACCCATGTTGTTCACCTTCTTGTCCATCTACTTAAAGTTTCTTGCAAAACCCTGACATGGCAACTCAAATGAGATATAATGTCTTTAGCTACTTCTGCTGCTCTGCCACCAGTATTTGTTAATGCTATAAGTGCTTCATCATCCCCCGGAAAACGGATAATATAATCAACTAAACTGGGAATTACACCAAAATTACCGAACTTCTCATGTATTTTATCGTGTGCTTCGACCACTTTTTCAACTAAAGATACTTTATGTTCCACATCGCATTCACGACATTCGTTTAAAACTGAGACGGTATCTATACCGCCAATAGATTGAATTAACCTTACCAGGGCATCTAAATGGAGCATTGTTACAAGCTGCGCCTTACCAAGTTCCCTGTAACCGTATGTAACCATTTCTCTGAAAGTATCATACACCAGAACTTGGCATTCGCGATCAAAATCCGGTTCAGACAGAAGAACAAATAAACGCATGGAATCCTCACTTGGATACCATTCTCTTATTCTACTCCGGCCTAATTCAGCTTTCAGTTCCATTGCGGCAAAATAGTAGTCTTCTGAAAATTTATATCCAGGGGTGAATAATCTTTTCCCATTTGGATTAGTTACCGAATCATACAGTCGCGTATTCCAAAAATCTCTTAATTCTATTGTTGCAGCTACTCTTTTTGCTTCGAAGGCCTCTCCACGACTAAGATAATCGAATCTATCGAACGACATCTCTTTTAGTTGCCTAAACGCATCCGGCACCTCGCCTTTTTTTCCGGAACTCGTACGAACTTGTTTTTGACGGGACATATACACATCACCTTTTTGATTCCTGCAACAGATTTTGGTTCTACTTACAGGTTTATGTATCCATTACAACATCTCTCTTATTTAAATAATGTTGGTGGCATTTATCACCATATGTATGAATCCATTCTGGAAGAGCTTGGGCTTACTACGAACGAATCGAAAATTTACGAGGCACTTCTTTCAATGGGCAGTTGCTCAATAGAACAGATTGCAACCAAATCCAGAGTACACCGAAGAAATGTTTACGATATCCTGGCAAAATTATTGGAAAAGGGCCTTATTTCCGAGGAATTCATGGACAACAGAAAGGAGTACAAAGCCATCCACCCCTCCCGATTGCTTGATTTATTTCAGGAAAAAGAAAAGAAACTACAGGCAATATTGCCTGAATTGGAGAAAAAATTTGCAAAGCAGGAAGAAACTGAAGCAGCCTATTTATACAGGGGAATTAATGGTTTCAAGCAATATTTACAGGATATTTTGGATGTTGGCGAAACATGCTATTTTATTGGTGCAAAGGCATTCTGGCTTGATCCGAGGCTCAAGCATTTTTTGGTTAAGTTTGAACAGGAACGAAAGAGAAAAGGAATAAAATTCATGCATCTTTTTGATTACGAGGTAAAGGCACAGAAACCTGAAATACTTAAACTTGTTGGTAAACCTTACAAGTTTTTACCAAAGGAATATTCTTCCCAGACCTCAATTGATATATTCGGTGACCGCGTAGTTACATTTGTTGGTGTGCGTCCAGGACAGCTTGAAGAAGAACCAGTCCAGTTTGTAATGAAAAGCAGGCGTCTTGCAGATGGTTACAGGAAATTCTTCCAGTTCATGTGGGATAGAAGCGGGTAGGTTGGATCTTCAGTGCGAAAATGCTGAATGAATCGCCGATTATTATTTCGCTTTTGGAATGGCTGAATGTATAACTCGTTCTACTACTTTATGACTAATGCGAAATTTGGCACTACAATATAAACGAAATAGAAATATTTGATTAATTGGATATGGAACTCTCAACAAGTTCTATTTCTTCTTTCGTTAGATCATACAATTTGTAGACTAGTTGGTCAATCTCGTTTTCTAAGCGTTTGACTTTGGCTTTTTTGTCAGGATTTTCTAAATAATCGCCGTCTTTGGTAATGGAAAGGATTCGATCTACTAATTCAATGAATGGGAATTGCTGTTCTAAAGATATTTTTTTGATTGGAAGAGAAGCTAACTTTTCAAGTTTAATTTGAGGAAAAACTCGCCCCAACTCTTTTACAGATTGAATATAAATAAATCTAATATACGTAGAATTTAGTAACCCTAACAGATAGTTGTAATTTAACTCTTTGGTAAATTCTTTCTTGATCATTCCTGCTTGAATGCTTCTACCAAACCATAAACCTTTTTCATCGATAGCAGCAATTGGAAATTCCGCTGTTTGACGCCAGATTAGTTTAGGTCTTAAGGTAAAATATTTTTTATTTAGGATAACTCTTTCATTTTTCTTAAGATTTTTTACAGTCTGTAATCTTACAAAACGATTTGTTTTTGGAGCGACATAAAATTCATTAATATCCTTACCTTTCCAATACATTTCATCTTCTTCATTTTCTTTCTCTCCTTCATAAAGTAGTCTTTTACTTAAATCAGAATTACCCTTGTCTCCTAATCCAACATTTACTCTTTGATAATTAATTCCTGCATCTTTAAAATCAAAGAGTAAATGTTGGATTAGGAGACAAGG
>CAZLMI010000065.1:0-5638 GCA_964560865.1 Microcaldota archaeon | reverse complement strand
ACTTCTGACCACTATTAATAGGAATAAAATGCCTACACATAAATCAGAAGTACCGAAAAAACCGGGTTTCCCAGCTCCGAATATGGCACAGACAGCATTTGCCAGAATGAAAGATCCCCGAGTTTTAGCACAGTATGTTCAAACCCCAGTTAGTGCTGGAAAAAAAGAACCACCCGCAGAACCAGCGCCTCACGCTTTAACTGAAAAAAAAGCAACGATAAATAAAGGAAGTTACCAAATTGCCAGTTGGCTAAATATTGATATCTCCCTGGAAGAAATAGGAGATATAGTTTGTACTGCAGAAATTTATGAAGGCACAACAATACGAATAACCCCTTTAAAATTAGAAGGAGATGTAGTAACCCTCAAAATAGAACATCCGGATTTCAAAGAACCACAAACAGTGGAAACCCAGGTAAGGCAAGGTTATGATGGGAGTACATTGAAAGTGGAATTTGACAGCGACCAAAGAACGGCCAGGTTTACTCTCGGGATAACGGAAATAGCTGATTTCAAGTATGGTTATGGAAAACCAGCAACAAGAACCCGAAAAGGATTTGAAATCTCAATCATGCCGGAAGAAAATTCAACAAAAGCCGGGTTAAATACCGGGCAGGCTTATGAACTTAGAGAAACATCAATTACAGACGGAGATAAACGATTTGTGTTAAGATACGAAAGCGAAATTCGATTGTGTATAGAAAAAACAAACAGAACCAGCACGGGCAATCTCCCATATGTGCACAGTGATAGATATTCTGCAGCTCTTGAAATACCTGAAGAAGGGTGCAGTACACAAAACTGGGTAGATGTCGGGATGAGAGATGAACGTATGTTGGTAGTTACGCTACAATGTAAAAATAGCCAATTATTTGCAAGTTATGAACTTAAAAAAGAGGATATCCCAGATGGGGAGATTCCAATGACAATAAGGAAAATGGCGGCCAAGATGAGGGAAGAACCAGATTGGTTACTTGGTGAAATATTGGCACGTTTGCCAATTTTCAAAGGTCCTGAGTGGGATTGTGGAAATTATACCTGGGAACTAAGATTAAGCAATTATATTTTACCGAAATTTCCAGGTAAAATTGATGATACGCGTTATGCCGGATACGAACATGATAAAAAAGAACATGAAGACCTAAGATTAACAGATGACCAGGTAGAGTATGCCGGGGTTTTTCCGAATAGAGAATATGCCAGACTATATAATTATGATGGAAAAAGAGTATACTGCATTATGCCACCTTTTTCTGAACATCCTGTCTTCTACGTAATGTTTGTAAATGACGGCAATAAGACCACGACCTACATGAAGCATGAACATGAAACGGAATGGAAAGCAGTGACAGAAGAAACATGGAGAATGTTTAGGGTATGCCATAGACATTTTGAAACTGCAATGATGGTGAAGTTTAGGAACTATGACAGTATAGAATTCGGATTAGAAGAATATCGCCCAAGAGAACTTAACACAAAATATGAACTAGATCTGATAGAAAGCATAACCCACACAGGAATAGATGTCATACCAACAGATAACCCGAACGAATACATCCATGTAGTGTATAGTGCGTTAGAAAAAAAACCTGGCAAACCATTGAAACTGAAGATGCTGGTATACTCAAATAGGAGTAAAGAAGTCGATACGTTCGATAGGTATAACCATGATGGAATAATAGAAATTGAAATCCCAAAAGAAGGAGAAACAACAACCCAGGAACCTTGGACGATGGGTTCGCAACTAAGGATAGCTTTGGAGAATAAAGATGGAAGATTATATTGTACATATACGAATGTGGCTAAAGAGAGGTAACGCAGCCAATAGTAAAGATGTCGACATCAAGTGATTTTTTCTTTTTCATATTCTCTAAAACGTAATCAACAACCATATTCTTTACTTTAAGATATTTTTCCCTGCCAACAACATGATTGCAGACTGCATATCTGAGGTTTTTCGCATTAAAGCAAAAAATCGATTCATGGACGCTCTGGCAATTGTGCGAAAACATAAGCTGGCTGCAATCCTTGCATGCATCGACCTCAAAGCACATTGAAATTTTTCTTGAATTATATGCATGAATACAAAACTGGGAATCGAAACATCGGGAGGTCCCGAAAATATATTCGCAATCATCGTTAAAAAAAGAATACGCCAGATATTTTGAATTGAAGCAGTCCACAATTTTGTAAGCAGTGCTGAGATTATTATAAATTGCCGAATCAGTTACATCCTGGTTCTGCCCTTCTACAAATTCTGCTATGTAAACCGATATAACCTTTAATTTTTCAGATAGGGTGGATACCGTATCGTTTTCTTTTATTTCGATTTGCCTTTTTGATAGCTCTTCCAAAGAATCCAGGCCAGCAGCCTTGTTTTTAGGAATAAACTGGAACACCGAATAATCAGGAATAATAATTTTCTTGCCAGTGATTGAGGAGTTACACACTTTGAAATTTGGAATTCTCTTCAAAAGCCATTTACCATAATCTTCAACTGGTGAGAAGTCTTTACCAAAAAGCAATTGAGTAGTCTGGGCAAATGCATGGTCAATTGGTTTTGTGTTTGCAGTATTCATTGTTGCCCACCTATTGAAAGAAGCTCAATCAGCGAAGGAAATGTTTTTTTCCGTTTTAATTCATCTGTGATCTCAGCAAGCAGCTTGTTTTTCAGGTCAAAATACTCGTCCCTTGGTAGCGGAGTATTGCCAATGCAATGTCGTTTTGAATACTGATTAAGGCAGAACATTATTTCAGCGCAGTTCTTGCAGTTATAACCAAAGTAAACATCACTTGAATAAACGACAATGGTTGCCTCGAATGTCCGGTTTACCTTATAGATCTCGGTCGAATTCATGCAAAAGTTACCGAACGTACCCCATGCACAACCAGCCATATATTTACTGTCCGTAATCATCTGGGAATCCAAAACTGAATCGCAATTGAAGATATTTTGGGAATTGAAAACCTGAAACGAATCAGAACAGCTTTCACTGTTCGTAACATCCTGATAATTTCCAAAAACCTTGTTTCCCGAATAGTGGAAACGCTCCTGAACTGCCGCAAGCAGGCTGTCGATGTCTTTTAGCTCATCCAGTTGCAAGGGCTCTGACTTCACCAGATCGTGTTCATCAAATGAGATTATCTTCGCATTCCTGCAGTATGGCTCAAAGTAAAAAACAGGTTTGCCGCTGATTGTTGATTTTGTCTGTTTCAGTGAAGAAGAGTAACGGCCAAGAAATTTTTGATAATCACAATATTCCCCCAAATCCGCATGGAAAAGTATTGCACAAACATCACGAAAGCACTTATCAGTATCCATTTTTTTACACCAGTAGACATAAGTAGACTGTTCTTATTAATAAAATCTTGTCGTCTTAGGGATAGACGAAAATGATATAAACCGATGGACACATATGGATAGTATGACAAAAGAACGTGAGATTCTCAAACAAATCGGACTTTCAGATAATGAAACGAATATCTACCTTACTTTGCTTTCCAACGGATCGCTTTCAGTTTATGAAATTGCCTCAAAAACAGGGATATACCGGCCAAATGTCTATGACAAACTGGAGATATTAATGAAAAAAGGACTAGCCAGTTATGTAATAAAAAATTCCAAGAAATATTTTATTGCAGCAGAACCGGAAAAAATAGACAGATATCTTGATGAACAGGAAGAAAAAATCAATGAAAGCAAGCAAAAGCTCGGTGAGATAATGTCAAAATTATCCGCAATGTCAAACCTTCCGAAGAACAAGACAAAAGTGGAGGTATTTGAAGGAAGGGAAGGCCTGAAGGTGTTTATCATGGATGTGGTCAAGACTGCCGACGAAGTGCTGATTACCGGAATAGATGAAACCAAATACAATGAAATGCTGCCAACATACATGCCCAAATATTTCAAAGAGATTGGCGCTAAGGGAATACGGGAAAGAGTAATAATCGCTGACAGGCCGGATACCTTTCAGTTCGACAACCCAGTCACAACGTATAGATACCTTCCTGAAAAGGAGTTTAATCCTACGAACACTTTTGTTTATAAAAATAAGATCGGAATTGTAATCTGGGACGTACCTCCGATGGTAATCCGGATAGAAAACAAGAATTTGGCAAATACTTACCGCCAGCATTTTGAACATCTGTGGAAGATTGCGAAAAAAAAGAAAACAAAAAATTAGACATATGATAAAGCAATCGGATTTGAAAATAAAAGGATGTTTTAAAAATATCAAGGCAGTGTTACACGCATGGAGCTAAGCCAATTGAAAAAGCCAGTATATGCAGCATCTGTTGTCATAGGCCTTATCGGGATTTTTATTGCAATGATAGTTGCATTCGTAGTAAATGACAGCCTGGACAAAACAGAATATACCTTATCCAAAAGCATCGATGGTGCGGCTTCGATTATCATGAATACCGAAACAACGCTGCATTCAGTAGAAAACGAGGTTAATACGACAAATAAAAGCATAACAAATCTAAAAACATCGATTACCGAACTTTCATCGGGATTAAAAGGAACCGGCCAGGCAGTAAGCGGGTTTAGCGATACACTTTCACTGCTAAGCATGGTTGGGGTGAGTTTTTCATCATCGGCAGCCACACTGAAAAACTCATCACAATCAATAGTAAACTCTGCAAATTCTTTGGAGAATGTATCCAAAACCCTGGACGAACATCAGAGTAATATTAAGGATATAAAACAAAGTATTGAAAAAACACGAAAGGATCTTGAAACCCAGAGAAATCAGTTAGTGCAAATGAAGACAACGATAAGCAGCATATTTGGCGGGATAAAGATAGCAAATATACTGCTTTTTGCAGTGTTTCTATGCATGTTCGGAGTACTAATTATAAATTCGATAGCGGGTGTTATCTGATGTACCTGAAAATCCACGAACAACAGGGGAAAAAAATCATTGCGGTCTGTGATAAAGAATTAATAGGAAAAATACTGACTGATGGAAACGCATACCTGGATTTGGATAAATACCGGGGTTTTTATGTGGGTAAACTAAGCAGTGAAAATGAAGTAAAAAAATCGTTAAAATCGTTTTCATCAGCAAATATTGTGGGTAAAAATGCTGTTAATATGGTGCTAAATGTGGGTCTGGCGGATAAAAAAGACGTCATGTATATAAATAAGATTCCGTATATTCAGATATATAGTGTATAGAGGTGAAAAATATGAAAACAATACACATAATTGCGGAAGATAAAGTTGGCTTACTTGCAGACATATCATACATCCTTGGAAAAAGCAGAGTAAATATAGATTCCCTACATGTTGACGTAATAGCAAAAAAATCGATAATTACATTACTGGTCAAGGACCGTGAAAAGGCAAAGGAAGTCCTTGAAGCTGCGGGCTATAGGATTACCGAGGAAAATACCGTAGTAATAAAATTAAAGGACGAACCAGGACAGCTTAGCAAAATAACGAACATACTGGCACAGGACGGCGTGAACATAAATAATGTGAGTATGCTTTCAAGAGACGGAACAGACACCATACTGGCAGTTTCAGTAGATAAGGTAAAAAAAGCAGAAACGACACTCTCGGAATGGATAGTAAAAACAGAAAATTGATTTAGATATCAAGTTCGATTGTTTTTTCTTTTTTATTTATTTT
>CAZLMI010000064.1:0-5666 GCA_964560865.1 Microcaldota archaeon | reverse complement strand
ATCATAAGAAGCATGACGCATTACAGTGATAATCCACCAAATGCACGCAAATGGAAAGGGGGTGTACGAGTGGATTTTGGAAACGGGCAGGAGTATTACTTAAACAGACATAAGGAAATTTTTAGACTTGAACGAGGAAGAATATTCACTAAAAAAACACAAATAATGTATGCAGGAGATATACCAACTTCAATTATCCCATATGTGAATATGGAAGTATACAGAAGTACATAATTAAGAAAATAATGAGATAAGAAACAACACGCATAAATGGTATATTCTGCAACGGAAGGTAAAATTCATTTCAATTCTTTCCCGGTAAGCATTTTGTATGCCTGCAAATAGCGTTCGGTTGTTTTTTGCACAATATCCTCCGGCAACGGTGGTGGAGGCGGGGTCTTATTCCAATTCAGGGTTTCCAGATAATCCCGAACATACTGTTTATCCAAACTGGTTAGCTTTCCAGCATCATAATCCGCCTTTATCCAGTACCTGCTGGAATCCGGAGTCATACACTCATCTATCAGGATAATTGATTTACGACCATCCTCGGCAGTTAAATGACCAAATTCAAACTTAGTGTCAACAAGAATCAATCCGCATTTATTTGCATGCACTTTTCCAAACTTGTAGATTTCAATGGCTTTTTCCCTGACAAAATTAAACGTATCTTCACCAACAATCTTTTTTGCCTCATCGGCAGTTATATTCGCATCATGACCAGCATCTGCTTTTGTCGACGGTGTAAAAATCGGCTCGGGCAATTCACTTCCGTTCTTCAAACCCTGAGGCAATGTAATCCCGCATACTTTTCCTGTTTTTTGATAATCCTTCCATCCGCTTCCAGTCAAATAACCCCGCACAATACATTCGATTTTCAATGGCTCGCTTTTTTTCACAATCATGCTTCTTCTGTGAAATTCTTTTGGAACTTTTTTAGGAAGTTGGTCTGAAATAAAATGATTTGGAATAATGTGCCTGGTCTGGTTGAACCAAAATATGGAAAGATTGTTCAAAACCGCGCCTTTTTCAGGGATGCCTTCATTGAAAACAACATCAAACGCACTTAACCGGTCTGTTGAAACCATGAGCAAAGTATCATCCAAAACATAGGTATCTCTTACTTTTCCCTTTCTAAAAACTGGAAGACTGGCATTAGTCTGGGTCAATGTTTCCATATTTACACCTGGTTCGTTAATTTTAGATATTCAGAAAAAAGCATTGCATCCAAAACCGGCTTCCCAAAAGCTTCACCATCATCCGAAAGCCGGGGACATGCAGTGCTGATATAACAATCAAATGCCAAAAAATTATTTAAAGATGATGGTAACAACTCCCCTGCAACAAGAATTTCTGCACGTTTGTTTCTTTTAAGAAGTTCGTTTTGCACGTACTCTGCAAAAGCAAGATTGGACTGCCCGGGTTTTGTACTCAAAAGAATTCCGAATGTTTCTGCGCTTAACGCGGCTGCAAGTGTTCCGTTTCTTTTTTTTCTTAATTTTTCTATTAAATCATTTATTTGTATCAGCGTGCCGGAATTTGGATTGAATACGAATGCAGGCAAACTGCTTTCTATTGCCAATGGATGGAATTTCCCGTCACCCACGAAAAGGATTGCATCTGCATCTGGTGAAACTGCAGTTCCGTCACAACCAAGGATTTGACCGGAATAGGTTGTTTTTGTTCCTTTTCCAATTAACACGATGTGACCGAAGTTTTCCAGAATGAGTTTCATATCTTCCAGCTGATGGATATACTGAACAGTAGTTGCAAGTGATATTTTTTTGAATGCGCTCAATTGCGAAACTATCTTAGATAATTTATCCATATCCAGATTTTTTTTATATTCGACATATTCGACTGGGATTGGAGTGTTTTCCCTAATGAACTGTGAATGACCAAAGTGAATCAATTTGTCTGCTTTTACTGCCTCGGCTTCTGCATATGCTAAATCGCATGCACCATAACAAGGTGAAGCAGAAAGAAATACTTCATGGCCTTCTTTCCGATATTGGATTGCATGGTTTAAGGCTTCTTTTTTAAGCCCTTCTGGAAATTGCAGTAGAATACGCACTAATAACAACCTCGCCGGAACAGAATACGCATAGAAAAACATACATGGCAACACTTTAAAAAGGTTTTTACACAATAGACTACTTATAAAAACAGTGATTATTATGGCAAATGCACCGGCACTTAAAAAAACCACACTTGGAGACAAACGATTATTGGGACAGGTACCAACTAGGGATACCACAATTGCAGTAACAAGAACATTTGTTAAAGCACTCGAAAAATCCATGACCGAAAGTGGACGAAGAGGGCCAGGTCAGATTGAATTAGAAACCACAATTAGAAATGAAAAGACTTGGGAAAACGAAACATTCAGGCTCGAAGCTGCACGTTATTGTTTAATGCTTTTAGGAAGGGGAAAAACAAATGACGGAAAAACAATACAACCTGCAGAAAAGCAGGTACTCCTGAAAACATTGTTAAGATTGACAGAAGAAGGCGCAATTGGCAAATTTGTAGCTCCAGAAGCAGCATACCTTACAAATATGAAAATTGCCGAATGGTGCAGAATGTTAATCAGAGAAAAACCAGAGTTGGCACAGGAATTGATAACTGCAGCACAGTCTTTGGTTAATGATGAAAACACCCACAATTTTGGATATACTAGCAAATATGGAACATTTTTTGTAAGGGTATTTTTGGATAATCAGAAAATGAGAGACCGTGCAATAGATACGGGATTTTTAGAATATGGTATGGAAAGATTAACGCATCAATATGAAATGGAACTCTTGCGAATGACCCAAAGAAGATGGAACCAAATTGCAGGAGAATTAGGATATGGAGTTTACTTCAACCTATCAACTGGCAGATGGGAAAATATAGTTGACCCGGAAGATTTTGCAGTAGAAATACTACGAAGAGAGGCAATTGGTGGTGAATTGAGTTCTGAAAGAGAAACTGATTTTTTGAGGATTGCCTCGGCAATACGAATGATCAATAACGCAAATGACGTAGTAAGTATATTGGAAACATTACGATTGAGGGCTCTTGGGCAGATGTATTTGCAGGAAATGTTTGAACCATGGCTCGACAATTATGGAAATGACCATCAAAGAACACCATCCATACATCCCAATGCAGAAACAGCAAAAACAATGATTAGTGCGTACTTAAGATTAGTAGATACCCCAGTAACCCGAGGTGAAGACCAGGATATAGCAAACGCAGTACGCGGAATAGCCCTTGCATTTGACAGAGCAGAAGATATTGTGGGAATTTTTGAAACCAGGGAAGATAGAGAATCAGCACTTAAACAAGGAACTGCAATTGGAGTTGTACCGGAAGGCTTGCTCCAAACGTTAGCTAACCTGATGGATAGAATAAGAGTAATAAAGGAACATGGCGAACCTGAACTTAGCAGAACACAGGTGCGTGCTGCAATGGAAGTTGCCAAAAATATGGCAAGTTTACGGAAAAATCTGGCTTCGCCAGATGTAACTCTGAATGATTATAATGAAACAGCAAGAAAATCAGAAGAAACAGCCGTAGAAGAACTTCAAAGATTAAGAAGCAACGGTGCACGCCTGCCAAAACATGAAAGAGGATATCTTGCAGATGGATTATCAGAAATCAGCACGGCCAGAGGACAGAACAATGCACTTTTGGGCACTAGACCAGGAGATGTTTTCCAATGGGTTACTGTTGAATTAAATGGGGCAGTAAGACAATTGAGAATACCCGAAAGAGAATATTAATACCGGGTTTAAATAAAATAAATAAAAAAAAGGATTATTCATCCTCAAGTTTTATCCGGGATGGGTTTTCCTCTTTTGCTATTTTTTCAGTGAGTTTGGATAGCATGCCCAGCATAATCTTTTTCTCTGCAGAAGCAACGTTCCTTCTTGTCCTGATAACTGCATCTGGATTAACAGACATTGAAGTTGTTCCAAACTCAACGAGCTTTTCTGCAAATTCGGGATAAACCGAAGGTGCCTGTCCGCACAATGAGGTCGTTACACCATATTTCTTGCATGTCGTAATGGTATGCTGTAATGCACGAAGGATTGCATCATTTCTTTCATCAAATCCTTTTGCAAGCGTTGCATTGTCACGATCAATACCAAGAATCAGTTGGGTTAAATCATTGGTACCCACAGAAATGCCATCAATTCCCTCTTCACAGAACTGATCAATAAGGAAAACAGTACTTGGAACCTCGACCATAATCCAAAGTTTGAAATCTCTCGTTCTATGGATACCAACTTCATGAAGCATTTCCTTTATTGCACGGAGTTCACCGATTCTTCGGACAAACGGTATCATAAGCCAGAGATTTCTAAGGTTAAATTCATCACGGACTTTTTTAATTGCCTTTAGTTCCATCTTGAAAACATCTGGTTCAGTCATGTATCGAGAAGCGCCCCTCCAGCCCATCATTGGATTTTCCTCGTGAGGTTCGTATTTTTCCCCGCCTTTCAGGTTCCTGTATTCGTTTGTTTTGAAATCGGTTGCACGATAAACCACAGGGCGCGGATAGAATGCAGCTGCAAAACGCCTTATATCATTTGCAAGTTTGTCTATGTACTCCTTTTCTCTTCCTTCTTCAAGCATTTTTCTCGGATGTTCACCGATATCTGCAATCATGAATTCCGCCCTAAGCAGCCCAACACCGTCAACAGGCAACTGGGCAACTTTCTCGGCAAGGTCGACATTTGCAAGATTCACATAAATTTTTGTCCCGGTAACCGGTGCGCCATCCGAAACATCGGCACTTATAGTACCGGAATCTTTTTGCGAACCGCCCAAATCAACATGACCTTCGTAAACAATACCATGGGTTCCATCAACTGTGATTTCCATTCCATCTTTCAGTACATCGGTGGCAGTTCCTGTTCCGACAATACATGGAACACCCAATTCACGGCTTACGATTGCCGCATGAGAAGTCATACCTCCGGTATTTGTTACAATTGCGGCTGCTTTTTTCATTGCAGGAACAAAATCCGGAGTAGTCATATCGGTTACAAGAATTTCTTTTCTGCCCATCTGATTTATGTCCTTTGATTGTTT
Source organism: Microcaldota archaeon (assembly GCA_964560865.1). Taxonomy (GTDB): domain Archaea; phylum Micrarchaeota; class Micrarchaeia; order Anstonellales; family Bilamarchaeaceae; genus CAZLMI01. Next base: position 581 of record CAZLMI010000064.1, on the reverse strand, counting down.
GATAACCTTTACCTTTCCAACACCATAACCAGGAGAAGCTGCAAGCCCCTGCACCAGCACTTTTGCATCTGAAACATTCATACCATCACCTGTTGATTCGGATTTTGCCTCAGTTTTAAACGAGGGTTGTATCCTCTTTTGATCCAGGGTTGTAATCGGTCTTGCCTGGACTATGTAGATATTATCCTTTTCAATAGCATACTCGATATCCTGCGGGGATTGATAATGTTCTTCGATTTTTTTTGCAATTTTTGCAAGATCGCAAATTTCAGAATCGCTGAGTTTCTGGACATTTTGCTTGTCTTCTTTTATATGGAGATTCTGGTTTTTTCCATTTATCTTGAATATCGCCCAGGTTTGTTTTGAGATTATCTTGTCGACAATCTTCAGGGTATTCTTGTCAACACGATAGGTATCTGGAGTAATCTGCCCCGAAACAACAACCTCGCCAAGACCATAACCAACTTCTATTGAAATAAGGTTTGGATCCTGATAAAGCGGGTCAACAGTGAATATGACCCCTGCTTTTTCACTTTGCACCATCATCTGGACAACTGCCGCCAGACCAACTTTCATATGCT
>CAZLMI010000063.1:0-5695 GCA_964560865.1 Microcaldota archaeon | reverse complement strand
GTGACCTTTTCAACAAAATCTATTGCAGAATAATTGAAATCTGTCTTTAATTTTTTGAGGTCTAATTCTCCAGTATATGTTGCAATAACTGCAGGCATAACCCCGGCATTGCGTATTTTTCTTACAAGAAAACGGGTATCGATTCCTGTTATTCCTGGAACACCCTGCTCTTTCAGAAATTCATCCACGCTTTTTGTCGCCTCGCGATGGCAGTAATCAAAACTCAGATTCCGCACTGCAAACCCAGCAACATGCACTTTTCCGCTTTCAAAATCCTTTTTGTTTATGCCGTAATTGCCAATCAGCGGATTTGTCATGAGAAGTATCTGACCGGCATAGCTCGGGTCGGTAAGCGCTTCCTGGTAACCGGTCATGGAGGTATTGAAAACCAGTTCACCCTGCGAAATGGCTTCTGCTCCAAATCCGGTTCCGTGGAGCACTGTGCCATCCGCCATGAGTAAAACTGCATTCATCCCAAAACCTCCTGCTGAGAACTAGAATCCAATATCTCATGGAGGATTAAAAAAGCTTGGTGCTGGTTTGGAGCCATCGATTTTGGAACCGATATTCTGCAGATATCCAACAACTGAATCATGACCTTTGAAAAAGGCTTTCATAGCAGCAGTATTGCCATGCAAATCAGTTTCATGGACATTTGCACCATGTTCCACAAGCAAAGTTACCAATTCCACATTCCCTTTTTCAGCAGCAATCATCAGGGCAGTTTCATGGTAATGGTTTTTTGTATTGATTCCATGGTTTCCCTCTCCAAGTAGTTTTTTAACTGCTGAAATATCTTCAGCTTCACAGGCAAGCATCAATGCAGATCTTTTGTATGATTTTTGAAAAACTGTTGAAGCTTCTTGCTGATATGCCGACCAACTCTTTGATTTAGAGCCTGTTTTTCCAATATGTACTTGTTTTTGTTTCATTTAAATCACCAGAAAGAGATTGGAAAAAAGTGGTTAATATAGGTTATGGAACATGTGTTACAAAAATAATGTATAGTGTTACATTTGGAACAAAAAGAAAAATAGAGCTGTGGGGAGAATCACCACTTGCTCTGGAAAACGCCTGCAATACGAAGTTTCTGGTTGCTGGCATCCGCAACTACGATAAGCTCGCCCTTTTCAAATGCAAGCGGCTTGCTCAGCTTAAGCTCGTTCTCGAATACGTTGCCTTCAATAAACTGGAAATTTGAATATGCGTGTATCCTGCCTTTCAGTTCATCCTTGAAAAACGGAGATTGCATGAACCTGCCATTTACGATGGTATTGACTTCGAATTCATTTCTTAATGGAATGAGCAAACCGCGGTCAACCAGCTCTCCCTTGTAAGCCATGCCAAACCGGTCACCTGCAATAGTTTCTTCAGAATCTTTATCGTGTATCTGTAATGTCCGGACTTCAATTTCCTTTTTGTCAGGAAACAAAACCAGCTTATCGTGTTTTTTTATCTTTCCGGATTTCACAACACCCAAAGCAACATTCCCAACTGATTTAACTGCAAAGCTTTTGTCCAAAAGAGCGATTGTCTGCTCACCGCCTTGCTCGCGTTGCAATAAAAGCAACTTTTCTTTTGCATTTTGCATATCCGCTACTTTGGCGTATTTTTCAATGACAGTCCCGGTAATCGGAAGCTGGAGAGCGGATACCAATATCCCTTTGTCCATTTTCAGTGAATTGAGCGCAACCATCAATTCACCAACCCTGGGACTAAGAGCATCAACCAGCAAAACCACGCAATCGGCAATAGAAAGAGAGTAAAGTAATGGCTGGAGCTTTTCAGGATAAAGAACCGGATCAACAAGTGTAATTAATTTATCACCATGAGCTACTGCATAAAACGCTAGATCATCCTTGTTGGTTTCTTTTCCTAAAAGCTTGCAAAATTGTTCACGCAATTCAGGTTTATCGGATAATACGGCCACGAACATTGTTTCACCGAAAATAAATGCAAGCCAAATTATTAAAATGGTGGGTAACTAAAATAAAAATTTATTCTCCAAGCATTTTAATCATCAGCGCCATCTGCGACCACATACGGTTTTCAGCCTGATCGAACATCAGAGATTTGGGACCGCGCGCAGCATATTCATCAATTTCGTATCCCATATGCGCCGGCATGTCGTGCATTGAACTCGCGTTTGGCCCGGCCATTTCGAGGACTCTTTTATTCAGCTGGTAAGGCATAAACTTTTTTTCTCTTCGTTCCTTTTCGGCCTTGAACTTGTCATCAAAGAAAAATTCCATATTGACCCAGGTATCAGTATATAATATATCTGCATTTTTTACTGCTTTTTCAATATCCGGTTCTTCGCTATATAATCCTGTTGCGTTTGCCTGTGAAAAAACTTCATTGTCAATGCTGTCAGGATCTTTTTCCGGAACACAAAGAACAAATTGCGCACCGGTTTTGGTGCATGCCAGTGAAAGGGAATTGCTCACATTATTTCCAATGCCAAGGTAAACGACTTTCACTCCATTTAATTTTCCCTTTTTCTCTTTGATAGTCATTATGTCTGCAAGCGCCTGGCAGGGATGGTATTTCTCGGAAAGCCCGTTGATAATCGGAACCTCGCTCCCTTTTGCCATATCGACAAGCGTGGAATGCTTGAGAGGGCGGACCATCACGATATCGGCATATCGCGACAACACGCGGGCTTCATCCTGGATTTCTGCAAGCACAAACTGAGTAGTCCTCCAGTCAAGATAGATTGCATGCCCGCCAAGCTTGGTCATTCCGGTTTCAAATGACATTCTGGTTCTTGTGGATGTTTTCTGAAAAAGCATTGCCAGAGTCTTCTGTTTTAAAGCGTCGGCATATTTTTCAGGATTCTTCTTGATTTTTAAACCGAGGTCAATAACCGATTCAATCCAAGCCCCATCGTAGTCCTTTAATGCCATCAAATGCATAGTTTCACCTGTTTTTTTTGAAATTTACATCCAGAATTGGAATCTTGTAATCCAGCCAATCTTTAAATAACTTTGCGAATAAACACTTCCTAAGAACTTTTCATAGAGTGATACATTATGGCTAAAGTAAGAATACGCGTAAGCGGGGAAGAAACAGAAGACCTAGATAACGTTATAAAACAGCTTAAAGAATTATCCAGTACCCTTGGAATGAAATTCATAGGTCCGGTAAGATTCCCAAGAAAAAACCTGCTGGTTGCAACACGAAGAACACCTTGCGGTGATGGAACGGACAGCTATGAAAGATGGGAAAAGAGAATTTCAAAGGTGTTGGTGGACATAGAAGGAGATGAAAAATTCATAAAACAGATTCTCCGTGTCAAAGTCCCGACAAACGTATTTGTAAAACTATCCTTAAGCTAAATTTCTTCTTTTATAAGAACATTGTTGCTTGCAATGGCAAGCAATACTTTTAAACGCTCAGAACTGGTTATGTGTTTTAGCGAATCATTGCTAAAAACAAGGACTTTTTCAGAATCAGTGGAATGTGACGCGACCCGGCAATCTTTGGCAAATGCAACTGAAGGATCGTATTGCTGTCTGGTAGTTTTTACTGCCACGCGATAAACCGAATTATCTTCTATCAAATGAACCCGGAAATGTTTGGTCAGACCACCGGATAATTTAACTTGCATCAGGACAACTAAACCAAATAAGATATAAAAAGCTTGGTAATGCGATGGAAGAAACAAATAAAAAGGAATAGCATCAAATTAGAAACTTCAGGTACTTTTAAACTAAAGTATACTAATAGGTTCTAAACCAAGAAAACTGAAACGCCATAAAACGAGCGGGTTCGTTTTCCAGAAGCAAAATTGAGGTCAAGATTATGGGTTCTAAACCAAGAAAATGGAAGAAAAAAAATCGCATGCGCTGGAAATGGGTAAAGAAAAAAAGAAAGCGCATGAAGAGAAGACAAAAGAGAAGAGTCGGGGAACTTTAGCATTAAACTAAGATAGTTCTCTAAATTCTTACTTTTAATGTATTCGTGCCGGCCATGAATTAAATTTTAATTATTTACTTTTTTAGAATTTACTTATTTTGAGGCAAAAATAAATCAAAAACAGAAAAAGTAATGCTTATAAAACAATGTATACAGATATACCCTAACCCCGTAAGTACTACTTAAAGTTCTGAACGGTAGGAGGGTTCATTTTATGGAAAGGAAAAAATTATCAGAAGCAGTACAAAAGGCTCTGGATGCAGGAAAAGGAAAAAGAAAATTCACCCAAAGCATGGAAATTATAATCAACATGCGAGGCATAGATTTTACCAAGAGTGAACACAGACTCAACCTGGATATAGTTCTTCCAAAAGGAAAAGGTGGCAAAGAACTGAAAGCAGGCATAATAGCTGAAGAAGCCCTTGCAAATGAAGCAAAAAAAGCAGGCGCAGACCTGATAATCCCGCCAGCAGAACTTCCAAACTATGCAACACCTGCAAAGCTCAAGGACCTGGCACAAAATTATTTTCTTGTTGCACAGCCAAACTTAATGTCACAGGTTGCCAAGTATTTGGGTCAATACCTTGGTAAAAGAGGTAAACTTCCAAAACCGGCAATAGGAAATATCAACAGCATGATAGTCAATTCAAAGAAATCGGTAAGAATAGTTTCAAAAGGGAAATACCTTCCAGTAGTGCAGGCATTGATAGGAACTGAGGTAATGAGTACCGATGACCTGATTGAAAATGCGGAAAGTGTTTATGAAGCAGTCAAAAACAAGGTTAGTGAAGGAAACATAAAATCCGTTTATGTTAAACTCACCATGGGCAATCCAGTAAAAATCGGGTGATATTCATGAAAAAAGCATATAAACTAGATTTGGAAAAACCAGCACTGAAAAAGAAGAAGCAGGAACTGGAGACAATACTTGCAAATATGAAAAAATACAAAACAGTTGCATTGTTAAAGCTTACAAAACTCCCGGACTCGCTCTTCCAGAAACTGAGAAAAGACCTTAGGAAAGACGGTGGAATGGTAAAGGTACTTAAAAAAGCAGTAGTGCAAAGAATGATGGAGAAGGATAAGAATCTCAAAACAAGGCTGAAAGAAAGCGAACAGCCGATTGCAATAATTCTGACAAACAAAACACCATATGAACTGAACAAGTTCTTCAAATCGAACAAGAAAAGAAGGGCTGCAAAGATGGGTGATGTTGCACCATTTGATTTGGTAGTGCCTGCAGGAGATACTGATTTGCCCCCGGGTCCGGCATTGTCTGAACTTAAGGCTGGTGGATTGAATGTCCAGATAAAGGCAGGGAAGATAGTCATTGCAAAAGACAGCACGGTTGCAAAGAAAGGCGAGGCAATTACCGAACCAAAAGTAAAGGCATTGCAAAAACTAAATGTCATGCCGTTTGAAATAAGGGCAAGTATGCTCTTCGGATATGACTGGGAGTATATCTATGATGTTGAATTATTGGATATTGATGAAACACTGGACAGTGATTTAAAGAAATCACTTGCAGATGCAATGAACTTTTCGCTTAATGCAAAGGTCCCGACCAGCCAGAATATAGATATATTGCTGGGGGAAGCATACGTACAGGCAGTAAGCATGGCTGCAAACGGAGGATTATATTCATCAGGCTCGATAGAGTCGCTTCTAGCCACTGCCGCAAGGCAGGGGTTGGCTCTGAACAGCTTGAACGCTGAAGCTCCAAAGGAGCAGAAAGTACAATAAGAAAACAAAAAATGAGGTGTATATATATGACTAA
>CAZLMI010000062.1:0-5697 GCA_964560865.1 Microcaldota archaeon | reverse complement strand
AATCATTCTATTCTTTTTCTTCAACTTCCACTGCCCTGAACATCTGTAATGGGACTGCAGTTATAGAGATATTCTTGTTTCGGGTAACCTCATGGAAATCCGTTCCCGCTTCAACTGTTGGCTGATTTCCCGTTATCCAGAAATATGCCTTGCTGCTTGGGTCAAATCTTTTTGTTACTGTTGTTTTGAATCGTTGCCTTTGCATATTATTTGTCATGAGGATTTTTGGTGCAGAAAGGTCGTCCGGCATGTTTACATTATAGAAAACGTCTGAATTCAAATCGTTCTCGAGTTTTTTGATGACAAGTCCGATATATTTTCTTAATTGCTTCAAATCTCCCCAGGAGCTTTTGTCTCTCCAGTTGTTGTTTGTATTATGTTTTGAGAATGATATCGAAGGGATATTTTCAATGGCTGCCTGCCAGCATGCACCTATTGTTCCTGAGGATATGATGCTTGAAAGTCCAGTATTGTCCCCGAAATTTACTCCTGAAAGTACTAAATCCGGGGTATCAAATTCTTTTGAGTATGTTGCAAAAACAACTGCATCCGCAGGTGTTCCATTAAACTCATATACATTTTTATCAAGTTTATTGAGTCTTAATGCTTTATGAAGTGTTAAGGCAGATGATATCGCACTTCTTTGTCGGTCAGGTACCAGCGCATATGCGTTTCCCATTTTGCCAGCCACTTCCAGGAGTGCTTTCATTCCTTCAGTATATCCATCATCATTTGTCACGAGAATATTCATACTACCACTTCAAAAAGTTGCGACGAGAATAATTTTATACTCTGAATACCAATAACCGCAACATTATACTATATCATTTATCATTTATAAATGTGCTTATTTCAAGTCTTCTATTCTAAAGTTTATAAACTCCCGTATATATACTTCTGTTTAGGTAACTGGTAAATTATGTTCTATCGTCATAATGCCCATTGCAATTCTAGGGGCTCAGTCTTGTTCTGTCCCTCGGGAACATCATTGCTTCACGTATATTCTGCAGGTTGCAAATTTTCATTACCAGTCTTTCAAGCCCGATACTCCACCCCGCATGCGGCGGTGCACCCATCCTGAACGCATTCAGATAAAATTCAAAATCCGATACAGTGAGCCCACGCCGGTTTAATTCTGATTCAAGCTTTCCTGCCTGATGGATACGCTGTGCTCCGCTTGCTATCTCCAATCCGCGGTATATCAAATCAAATGCATGGCATATTTTTGGATCTTCTTTGGAAGGCATGGAATAGAATGCCCGGATATCCGTTGGCCAGTTATATATAAAATAAAGGTCATCCTCTACAAGTTCACTCAGTTTTTTTTCCGCATCTTTTGAGAAGTCCTCGCCCCAGCTCATTTTAAATCCGGCATTGTTTAGTTTTTCTACCATTTCACTATACGTGTACCGGTTTATCTTTTTTGGCACGTTAATCTCTGCTCCCGCAGTTTTCAGTTCGTTTGCACCCTGTTTTTTTACAGTTAAAAGAATATGCAATACTACCTTTTCCAGTATCTCCATTGCATCGTTGTGGTTTGCAAAACCAATTTCTATATCCATCTGGGTTATCTCGTTTAAATGGGTGCTGGTATTATGCTTTTCAGCCCTGAAAACCGGCACAGTCATCATGACCCTGTCGAATCCTCCGATGACTGCGAGTTGTTTGTACAATTGCGGGGACTGGACAAGATATGCCTTGTTTTCAAAATATTGTATCGGAAATACGTCCGTTCCCCCTTCTGTGGCAGCTCCGGTTATTGCAGATGGCTGTATTTCAGTGAATTGCAGTTCCTTTAATTTTTCCCTGAAAGCCCCCGAAACCAGGGACTTTATCTTGAAAACCGCGGTTGTTTTTGGAACCCTCAAATCAAGATATCTGAAATCCATCAACGTGTCAGGATCAGACGGAACTTTCCCAGTGGGATCTACTGGAAGTCTGCGTTCAACACTGTTCAGCAATTCAAAATCAGTCGGAATCAATTCTACTCCGTCCTGCGCTATTTTATTCTCTTTTAATTCCCCTTCAAAAATCACAACGTCTTCCTTATTTACACTGACTCTTTTCAGTAATTCGTCATCCACTATCCCTTTCTTCATGGTAACCTGTATTATTCCTGTTATATCCCGTACATATACAAATTTAAGTTTTCCCAAATCCCTGAAATCGTGTACCCATCCGCCAATCCGCACCTTCCCCTTCATCTCCTTTGCTTCACTTATATATTGTGCTCTTAACATGAAATTCCCTCTTTATGCTTGTCAGTCTTTTATTTAGTATACTTTTTTATTTAGTTACTAATGAACCTTTTGATACTATATGTTTTTTATACCTAGTATTCCAATGGTATGTATATGATAGACATGCTGATGCCAGTATTGCTTGTTCTACCAGCTTCTGCTGTATCCGGCATTATGCTTGGTTTGATGATTGGAGTCATCATTACTGCATTGTTTTTCATGGTTGGGTATGGCCTTCAGCATCCGCCAACAATTGCACTTGCAAAAGAAGAGCTGTCGGTGCTCATACTCAGTGTGATTATTATCTGGTTTTGGATTACATCTGACGCAGTTTTAAACCAATTTACCCTCGGATTTTTAATGATAGGTTTGCCTTCTGGCAGTTTGCCTCCGGCATCTCCGATGCAGACCGGACTTATATCCAGCCACATCCAGATTTCGGTTCTTTCCCTGGATGTCATGTTTGCAAAACTCAAGGAACTTTACATTAGTTTATATCTGTACGAAGCGCTCATTGGATTCCTTTCCACGGTTTCTTTTCCGTTTGGTTCACCGCTGCCAAGCATTAGTGTTCTTTCAATTTCCCTTATGCCATTTGACGGGCTGGTTCTTCTTTCAAATGCACATACGGTTATTGTTGAAACAATCGGTACGCTGATTACCCTGGTATGGGCCAAACAGTTCATCTTATTATTCTCCAAGGATGTGATTCCATCCATCCTGCTTCCCATGGGTCTGGTGATGCGTGCAATTCCCTTCCTCAGGAAAACGGGTTCGAGTATAATCGCGGTATGCATTGCAGGTTATTTTATATTTCCTATCGCGATTCTTTTTTCGGATTATCTGATATTCGATGCGTTTCATTTCAAGGACGTGGTTTATTCTCCCGAGCATATAATGCCTTACAACAGTCCAAGCACTTCCGGACATCAGGCTCAAGTTGCAGCCAATCTTGTCAAATCCCAGGAAGAAGCAGCAAAATTCGTCAGCCTGTTTAAATCAAATCCGGTTACTGAAGAAGGCATGAAGTCGGGTTATAATGATAATCCGCTAATTCGTATTCTGGTGAGTGTTAAAAATGTTCTTGTCGGAGTGGCGAAAACAGTATGGGGGTTTGCCGAAACTGCCTGGGACATGGCTTCATTTGCATTTGGTTTTACTGGCGATTTCTTTTTTGATTTTTCAACAAATCCGATTATGCCCACCACCACGTCTGCAGGGCTTTTTTATTTTGTGATTGATGAAGTTGCAAATGTAAGCCAGTTTCTGGTTCTCATACTTGTAACTACACTTATAGAAATAATCTTTACAATAACTATGTACCGCAATATCTCTCTGTTAATTGGCGGTGAGGCAGAACTGCTGGGAGTTACCAAACTGGTGTAATCAATATGAAAAAAGAATTGCTCGTGTTGTTTGTTCTGTTCGGGATTTTTTTCGCCGGCCCACCGGCAAGCAACCTCATTCCGTTTGCAAGCGCTCAGATTTCCGCTTCATCAGCATTAATGGGTGGTATCTCCGACCTTATCTCCATTATAACTGCAATTATGATTACCATGATTGTAGTTGCTGCAGTAATATATTCCATCGGTATGCTGTTTGGTTCAGAAACCCGGGCCAGGGCAAGCCAGTATGCAATGGGCATAATCGGTTCTGTTTTTGTTGCCGGCGTTGTTATTGCCGCATTACTATTCTTTCTTCCAAATTACGGGGTTCCGGCACCACAAAATTTCGATATCATTGCAAAAATCGGTGAAATGGTGCAAATCGGGTCCCAGGTCATCATTGGCCTCGTGGTTACGCTTATCGTTCTCGCTTCGCTTACATATATGGTAAGCGGTTTTCTCAATGCCGAAGACCGTGCAAGGGCAATCGTCTGGTCAACCGGACTTTTGGCAGGCGCAATTTTTGCATCGATTCTATATCTTCTCGGTTCTATAATAATTCCGCAAATCGCACACAACGTCCAGTCTTCCCTTCCGTCATCCAGCTTTTCCGGATGGGGCGAGACAATCATTCAGGTGACCTTGCTTACTTTCGTTATCATTCTTATCACCTATCTTGTTGCCCGAGTTCTGAAAGTTCCTGAATGGGAAGCATACCTGAGTGTCGAGTTATCGAATCTGGTGGGTTCGTTTCTTGTTTTGTTATTCAGCATCGGATTTTTCCTTGTTGGTAACGGGGTTGCCATCGTGCTTACTGGAAATCCCACCCCCCCTCTTGCGGCAATTGACTTCCTCCAAAAATCGGTTGCAGGCGGACTTTTGCAGGGTCTTTTTGACATGTTCCAAATCCAGGCATGCGCTTCAATGATGAGTACTATCTATCGAAGGCTGGGTGAATCGGTTCTTACTCACGTATTCAAGGTTTTTCCAGGCATTGATTCCATTGTCTCTGTAGCCAATACCCTTTCGTTTGGTCTGGTAAGCGTGTACGGTTCGGTTTCTGCCCAGATTACCATTCTTGCAATTATAAATTCCGTAATGGGGCCGTTTTTCCTGCCTGCCGGAATAATCCTCAGGTTTTTCCCGCCAACCCGTGAAGCAGGTTCCTTCCTGATTGCATTTGCCATCGGCTTTCAGGTCATATTTCCAACAACCTACCTCATAAATGCAATGGCGATTAAGGATATTGGCATGGACGAATATGTTCCGCCGACAGGCATCAAATATTCGCTTTGCGGACTGAAATACGCGGTTTTGGGTTATGCGTTCAATCCATCAAATTTCATATTTTCACAGAACCCTCTTCTGAATGTCATTGGACAAAAATTACGGATGGTTTTTTCCGAAACACTGCTTCATATGGTGGATATGTCGGAATTCCTTGCAGTAATGAAATCACTTGCTTCCCTTTCACTAATCGGAATCTTCCTTCCAGCACTTTCAATCTCGATAACGGTTGCATTTATAAATGCCATGGCTAAATTTTTGAGTGGGAAGGTGTAACTATGGGCATGGAAAGTATACTCTATAGCATGTTCGAAAACTGGTCCCTTCTTGCCACAATGGCGCTTATGCTTGCTACCGGCCTTGTTGCTTTGGTGTATATGTTTGGTTCATTGCTCATGAACGAAAGCATGAAAACCTGGGCAAAAATGGAACTTGTGGAAATTTTTTACTCGGCAGTTCTTATTATCCTTGCAATTCCGGCATTGGTTGTAATTGACGGAGTTGTTCAGGGTGCACTTGGGGTTACTTCCACAGGTGTCGGCGGTCAGACTCTTACTTATGTTTATCTGAAAGATTACAGCAAAGCGGGTGTGAGCACCATCCCGACCACTCTTGTTGACCTTTGCAATGTCAATCAGGTCGGTGTCCATCCGCTTTCGGTTTATAATGATATTCCTGCATGCCACATGCGTCTTGGTATCTATTATCTTCGTGTAATCTTTGATGAAACCAAGGATCTTGCATTCAACATCTATTTAAGCTATATAAAAACCTCGATGTTGGCA
>CAZLMI010000061.1:0-5734 GCA_964560865.1 Microcaldota archaeon | reverse complement strand
TGGAGCCTTATTTTTGAAGGATCATTCCACACATCCTGAAAATAGTTAAAATCCCCGCGAAGGTAAAGAACCCGCCATATATCATTCGCAATCTGGATTTTCCACAGGGAATCATCGACCCTTGCAGAAGGAAGCAATGGAAGAAAAAATGAAATTAAAAAAACGAGAAAAAACAGGGACAACACAGATTCCATTGACTGCATATCAATCACCACACACATACAGTTTGTGAATTTCCTTGCCAGTGCCCACAACAACCAAACGGTAAATGCAGTATTTGTTTTGCCCGGGCTTGTCAAAAGTAACTGAAAGCGACTTAAAACCGGTCTGATTGGCAAGCAAAAACCGGTCGATTGAATTGAATCTGGATTCATCAATCCAATTTGGGTAGCTGCTGCTTTCAGTTAATAAATTTCCGGTTTCCACAACCACGGCTTTTTGTTTTACAACTGAATCCGCAATCGAAACGAGCTTGTTGAAGATTTGCTGGCGTTCCATATAATCCGTGGATTTGTAATTAAGAAATGCCGCAGTATTGAGGGTAAATACCAGAATTAGAACTATTGGAATAATAGTAATTATTGCATCGAGGGCCATTTGCGCTTTATGCAATTTATGATGGTTCGGAAAACATGGGAACATTGTCAAACACCCCCTTTATTTCGATAATCCTGCCGTCATAATCCTCCTTGAACTTCCCATATTCAATTCTGCCGCTAATGTTGAATGGAAAATCAACAGAGAGATGATTCGCAAGATAAAGTTCAAGCAGACGTGCATCGTGCTCGGCCTCCATTGTCTTTTCAAGAATTGCCCCGGTTACGCGTGCATTGGAATTGAGAAAGGAGAAAACCGAGAACAATAGTGAGATGACGAAAATAACCGCAAGTACGGAAAACATGAATTCGATGCTAGCCTGTGCTTTCATATTTCAACAACCTCAGGTGCAGGAATATATGACGCAACGGCAATATCATTTTCCTTATCATAAATTGAAACCCCAAATCGCAGCCCATTGACCGGATCGGCCAGAATTATCGAAACAAGGGAATAGCTGTCACCTGCAGGGTTTTGGATAATTTTTGGATTGATTAAAGAACCGCATGAAAAAACATCGATACAACCAGTGCATGGCAATGGTTTGTGAACTAGCCTCATGGATTGAACGGCGTTATCCAGACTGGAACGATCAGGCCGGACACCGCACCAGATGATTTTCTGGTATTGGGTAGGGTAACCTGAAAGCGCAATAAGGCTTTGATATGCCCCATTTCGAACCGCCAGTTCAGCTTCGTCTTTTTTGAAGCAGAACTTACTGGTCTGTGGCGAAAGGCATGCGGCAGTAGTGTGTGTTTTTGAATAATCATCAAATGCGGATTTGCCGCCAGTGCGAATCGATTCAATCATCGCACCCTTAAAATTCAGGATATCCTGATGAGATTTTTCAAGGAGAATTAGTTCGGAAAAATCAAGGGCGTGTGTATCGGAATAGACCCGGGCATAGATAAGAATAAGAGCAACCGAAGCAAGAACCAGCAAGAATGAAAAATACCCCTTCATTAATCCCCCACAGGATAAAGAAGGCGGAAATTTATATTATTTTACTTTTATCGCATAGCTTCCAATTGCATTTATTCCTGCGACTTTTGCAATTTCAGATTTCTCTGGGTCAACAATAATGATAAGACCGGAGTATTTATCTGAAAGCTCTGCACCGCATTTCGGGCATTTTTTCTCGTGTTCAACTACGTACCTACATTCCCTGCAAGCTTTCATTCTTTCTCCTCCTTTTTCTTGGTTTTTTTCTCAGGCTTGGCTTTTTGCTCGAGCCATTCGGATTTTCCCAATCCATCCGGACGCATTGTCAAACCTATTTTTGTATCCGTGGTGGTGCCTTTCATACTGACAGTGGACACTTTGGTAAAAACACCATCGCCTTTTTTCAAAGAACGCTTTTCTGCACGGCAGGTCAGCGATTTTGACTTTTTATCATAATAGTATTTGCTTTTTCCGATCTGGGAAATATGAAGAAGCCCCTGGAAAGGACCAATTGAACAGAATGCCCCGAATTCCACGACTTCTTTTATATCTGCAAGGAAAACTTCATTTACTGCAGGAAGAAAAGACATTGCGTCAAATCTTACAGTATAATACGCCCCGCTATCGCCTGGAATGACCGTACCGTCTGTTATAATATCTGGATTTGAAACCGACAGGATTATTCCCGTAGTTCTGAAAATCCTTCTTTCAAATTTTTCCCTGAGAATTTTCAAAACAGCATCGCGGATATCACTACCAAACATGGATGGCGGTACCCTTATCCTTTCCTCAATCGAATTTAGATAATACATAGAGATCTCCGTCGTTCGCACAAAGCACCAAAGCAATGTGAGAGTCTAGCTGACAGGTAAACTATCGGCATGATTAATTTGAATAGGGGGTTTTAAAATACTAACCTTATCGTTAAACACGACCCCGGGCGCATAATTTTGCAGTTCTTCGTTCTGTTGCACGAACTCTTTGTTCCGCTCTTCTTTGTCTCCTCCGAAGGCTTTTAAGATCCCTTGGCCCGAATGTAGACGCTTCCCGGCTTTCAAAACGGGGATGGAAATGACCCGACCTTCGTAGTAAAACTGAATCTGGAGGGGAATAGGGGCGCACATTCGGCAAATGAACCGGACTATGTTGGGTTGTTGCAGATGAACGTTCTTTCGGTGCCATAGCTGATACAAGGTAATACGCACCCACAGCCAGCATCAGATCAAGATGGCGCACGCCAGACGCAACTCTCTGGTCAATATGATCAATGCCAACAACAAACAATCTGCTAAAAGGATTTTGTTTACCAGATAACTGAGACTGCATAACATAACCTCGAATAATTCATCGATTAACACATTATATAGCGAAAGGGATTTAAACCAAAACTATATAAAGTACTTTAAATATATTAGATATATTAATATATGTTAAATAGTATAATATAGTGAGATAGAATAACTTACAGATGATCCACATGGCAAAAATCAGATGTGCGGTAGTTGGAATTGGAAATTGTTTTTCCGGCCTGGTGCAGGGAATCGAATACTACAGGCAAAATCCCGGAACTGACATTACAGGTGTAATGCATCCGGTTGTAGGCGGGCATTCTATCCATGACCTTGCATTCGTGTGCGGTTTTGATGTCGGTGAAAACAAGATAGGAAAACCGATAAACGAGGCAATTTACGAATCGCCAAATATGGTAAACTGGATTCCAAAGGATAAAATGCCGAAGAGCCAGGGCAGGGTGCATGAAACTCCGGCATTGGACGGGGTGGGCATTTGGGTTGAGAATAAAATCAAACCGATAGAAAGCAACAAATCAGTTGAGGAACTAAAAAAAGGGATATTACAAATTCTCAAAGAAACAAAAGCGGAAGTGCTCGTGTCCTATTTGCCGGTCGGCTCTGAAAAAGCGACAAAATTCTGGGCTCAGGTCTGCCTTGATGCCAGGGTTGCTTTTGTAAACTGCATGCCGAGCTTTATTGCTTCTGACCCGGAATGGGCTAAGAAATTTGTAAAAGAGAATATTCCTATCATTGGCGACGATATAAAGGGGCAGGTCGGAGCAACAATAGTACACAGAACGCTTGCAAAGCTTTGTGATGACCGTGGAACAAAAATAGAAAAGACTTACCAGATTAATGTTGGTGGAAATACAGACTTTCTTAATATGAAGGAACAGGAAAGACTGGTGTCAAAAAGAATTTCAAAAACCGAAAGCGTGCAAAGCCAGTTGAAAGAAAGGCTTCCTGATGACCGGATATATGTCGGGCCTTCAGATTTCATTCCATTTTTGGGAAATACGAAACTGATGTTCATGCGAATTGAAGGACGCATGTGGGCGAATGTACAATACAATATGGAAGTACGGCTGGAAGTGGACGATAAGGCGAACAGTGCCGGAATTGTAATTGATGCAATACGGCTTGCAAAAATTGCATTGGACAGAAACATGGGCGGACCGATAGAAGCTGCTTCCGCATATTTGATGAAGCACCCGCCAAAACAGTTCAGCGATTCGGAAGCAAAAAGAAAACTTGAGGAATTTATAAAGTCGGGAACAGGTTCCTGATTCACAAAATAAACTTTTATTTTATGAAGGGATAAAATGTTAAAAAATACAAAATTTGCAAAAGAAGCTTCTGAAAAGATTGGCAGTCTGTTCAGGGCACTGCCATTTCATCCGACAACATATACACTGTTGTCCGTGCTTTTTGCACTTGTTGGTCTTGCTTCCTGGATTTCGGGTTTTGTGATTGAAGCATTTGCACTTTTTATCCTTGCCATGCTAATTGATGCAATAGACGGCGCGGTAGCACGTGCCAAGAATCTTGTAAGCAAAAAAGGTGCTTTCCTAGATGGAATAAGCGACAGGCTTGTAGAGTTCTTCCTTCTGCTTTGCCTTATGCACTCCTTTTCATCAAATTCAGGGATTGCAGCCGGCCTGGTCGTAATCCTGTTCTTCGGAACGTGCATGACCTCGTTTGTAAAGGCATATGCAGAACATTCCGGGTTGTTGAGCAATGTGGATGCAAAAAAGCTGCCTGGCCTGCTTGAGCGTGCAGAACGGGTCGTGCTTTTGATGCTTGTAATGGTTCTTGTGCTCCTGAACCAGGGAACTTATGCTGCCTACGTTATATGGATTACTGCATTCCTGGCATTCGTTACATTTGTACAAAGAGTTCTGACGGTTGCAAGAAATTAGCGCACTGGACCGCGGTGTTTTCTAACCGGGGGTACCCAAGTTGCTCCAGGATTAGTTCCTTCCGTAATCTGCCTGGGTCGTCGAAATGATGCAGAAAATGATCGTGTTGCTGAATGATTCGGACATTTGCGGTCGAACAACAATGATAATTCCTCAACGGCATTTTGCAATGTTTTTGCATCTTGAGTTCCATTTGTTGGCTTATAATGTATCCTGCACAACAGTGGCATGGGGGCCTGGCCCGCACCATCCTCTCCAAGCAGCGATCTTAATGGTCCAAGACACCTGTTGTTAGGAAATCCTGGATCAGGTGATTCCAGGACTGCGGCCAAAATCTGAATTGAAAGATGTTTTACCTCCAGGTCACGCGAATATAACAGGCATTTTATAACACCTTTTACGCAGTTCTCGAATATTTCTCCTGACCCTGTCTGTATTGTGGTTGCGCTAACATTATTTTTCAATATAAAATTCAGAATTTTTTGTAGTGCGTTATCCGCCATAGTTCTTGTTTCTAGTATTTCTGATTGGGAGACTGAAACCAAAAGATCTATGAAAGCATCGCAAACAGATACTGGTGCGCCCATGCAATCGGTTTTGAATTCCAGGGTAGCGGTTCTTTGGTCAATCCTTTGGATAACTGCTGAGAAATTCTGGAACAGGAAATTTCTTGCCTGCCTTGCTATCCCTGCGATTTGAGTATCCTGGGAATTGCAGTAACCATCCAATTCTCTTATTACGGAGTGCAATACCCTTGCAGCCTTCGGCAGGTCAGATTCTTGTGCAGATCTGAAAGGGGCTAGATATGTACCAAAATAAACTACGATATTATTGACTTCGGTTGCCTTTTGCTCTTCTTTTGCAGTTTTAACCGCGATTATGTATTTCAAAAGTTCTGGAGTTTTACTTTCTTCCGACATTTACATCCCTGCTTAAAATTAAGTTTGTAGAATGAAAATGTTCCAAAGTGTTTATAAATGTTAT
>CAZLMI010000060.1:0-5775 GCA_964560865.1 Microcaldota archaeon | reverse complement strand
AGAATGAAAGTTGCGGCATATTGCAGCAACAGGTCACGATTAAACTCGCGAATAAATGGGATTATATATGCCGGAACCAAAAGAATAGCGCTAAATGGCTGAATTGGAATAAGGAAGATAAGTAGTATGGTGCGCAGAAAAAACGATGAACCAAAACCAAACCAGAAAAAACCGAACATAAGCGCCCAGGGTAAAAAACTGTTGAAAAGAGAAACCCGCCAAATTCCTAAAAGATCAGGAACATAGGGAAAAAAGGACAGTGGCAGTAAAACAAAGAGAACTGATGCAATCCCACCAGAAGGCCCGAAAAGTTTTGAAAAAAGGACAAATATACCCTGAATCAGGAGAACAAATCCCAAAAATAAGAAAACCAGTTGGGCAACATGTGAGGTTGACCCGAGCATGACATCGATCATATGAACAGGGAGCAGCGAAGTTGTGGAAGTAAACGAATCCAGCTCATAGCCATGCTGGCCAGCACATAGATAAAATGGCATTTCTATTTGACTTGTGTTTTTCAGATAGGTTAATGTGGAAATCTGCCAATTTGAATCAGACGACCCCCAAAAAAGAGTACCCGGGGTAATCGGACCAAAAAAGGAAGAATAAACAAAAATCGCGACAACTGTCAGGATAACAAAGAATACGTTAATGGTACTTTTTTCGGAGTCTGAATTTCCAATTTCAAAATCGTTTTGATGATAATACTTTTTTAGAAAGAATGCGATAATAAACAAAAACAGCCATCCTGCAAAAACCGACAGCCAGCCGGCAGTTCCGGAAAGAGTAAATAAAAGTGAGATACGAAAAACAATGGAACTGAATGCTATAGAGAATGGAATGGCGAATATGGTGCTTATGAATTCATTATTTTTAAGCAGGTATCTAAAAAATAAAAAACCGGGCAAAAAGAAGAACAAAAGAACCAAAGCAACAGAAACCTGGGCTCCGATATAAACAAATGAAGCAAACAGGAGAATCAGAAATAATAACGGGAATGCCAGAGGCATATTATTGAAAAATCGACCCATATCCTGCACTTTTGAATCAATACCGGTTAGAATGCCTTTGAAAAAACCAGAACTATCAGCCATGAGTAACGTAAGCAACAAAAAATTAATAAGAGTACGTAAATCTGACAAGTTTTTTAACTGTGTTAACCATTATTGAAAGTATGGTTAAGGTGGAGATTTCGGAACAAGTGAAAAAACGATATGGAGAGATATACGGCCTTGCAGGAAAGCATTCCGGCGTGCAGATATGTTCATGGACTAAAAAGGCCCTGCGTGGAAAGGGGGTATGTTACAAGCAAAAATTTTACGGCGTAGACTGCTATCGATGCTGCCAGATGTCACCGGCGATTGCATGGTGCCAGGAAAAATGTATTTTCTGCTGGCGACCTTCGGAATGGATGAAAAAAATTGAAATGAAGGAGAATGAAGTTGAAAGTCCTGAAGAAATAATCAAAAAATGCGTGGAACAGAGAAAACGTCTGATAAACGGGATAGGTGGAGCTGAAGATGTAAACCGGAAAGCGTTTGACATATCGCTCAGGAAATTCCCTTCCCACTGGGCAATATCCCTTTCAGGAGAACCCACGATTTACCCGTTGATTGGTAAACTGGTTGTTGCCCTGAAAGCAGAAAAGGACGTAAAGAGCATATTCATAGTCACCAACGGGCAGGAACCTGAAAGGCTGAAACAGATGGCAAAGGATGACGCACTGCCGACCCAGTTATACGTTTCCCTTGTCGCATCGAATGAAATGCTTTTCAAGAAGATAAATAAACCAGCTTACAAAGATGGCTGGAAACGGCTTAATGAAACACTTGAACTCCTGCCAAAATTAAACTGCCGAAGGGTCATCAGACTTACCCTGATAAAAGGACTGAATGATTCCGATGAATTGATAGATGAATTTGCAGAACTTCTTGAAAAATCGAAAACGGATTTCATTGAAGTGAAGTCTTATATGCACCTCGGGCTGTCAAGGCAACGCCTCAGGGAAGAAAACATGCCATATCATGAGGATGTGAAGGCATGGAGCGAGAAACTTGCATCAAAACTCGGAAATTACAGAATAATTGATGAGGACCGACAATCCAGAATCGTACTTTTCAGGAGAAATGACAGCAAGCACTGCAATATTATCCAAAAATGATTATTTCCGGATTAAATTGTATGGAAAATCAATGGCAGAAAATGTTTTCACCAAATTAGGTACATCAAGATCTGAAGCATCTGCCAGGACAACTAAGGAGGGTGTCCAGGGAAGTTTAAGTTTTTGTGCCAGCCCATGCAGGATACCAAGCGATTCGTCAAGTTTTCCTTCACGCAGAGATTGGTGCATAAATAAAAAAGATGCCACCCTCATTTCAGCATTTTCAACATGCAAATCGATTTCATTATCCCATTCCTGAGTGCTCCAGCCAAGAATTCCGGAAAAATGTGCAACAAGCACATGTTTAAGATTTTCCAGGACTTTGGATGGATCGTCATTAACAGTACCAAGAATGGGTTCCAGTTTCCAGTAGTAACAACCGATAAATGCTGAAATTATGGAACCATCAGGTAAAAGATGGAGAGAATCCATGTAATAATTTTCTTCGGCAAAAAGTTCAGGCGAAATTGAAGGAAGCTTAAAACCGTTCAAATTATTACGCTCAGCCCTTCCGGCCCGGGTTACAAAACTAAAATCAAGTGCGGCATGCCCAAGAATAGGCAGACGAAAAAGCTTTTCCATATCAACACGCCCGACCCTCAGACTTGCGCTCATTTCAGGAGTATAAAATATCCTTTCCAGTGTTTTAACCCATGCAGAGATTAACTCCAGTTCGCCGCCAAGATGGGTCATGATGTGCAGGATTGGTCTAGGTAATTCAAAAATATAAGCAAGCAATTCGTCCCTGCCAATAGAATCACCGCAGTTTGAATCATATGTATGAAATGAAACTCCACGGATAGGAAAACGCAACTCAATAAGATGCCTTCTTGTTTGGGGGGATACTGATTTTGGAAACCCGTTTGAAAGTGGAATGCCACCACGGGTTTGTAAAAGCAATTGAAATATATCCGGATGTGCCAGGGGCTCACCCCCACTAAACATAATGGGCGGGAATGGTTTGATAAATCCCGCCTCGCGTGCTGCATTCAACGTATCCACAGTTATTGGCCTGCTTTCAGACATCGGGGGTGCGGACAGAGCACAATGCCTGCATTGATGGGGGCACGCCAAGTCAGTAAATGCCAGGGAAATGTGAGCGCTATTAAGAGACCGAGCTTCATCCCTTAATCGGGTTACTTTATTATGCAGTAAGCGCCCTAATTCCTTTCGTTCATTTCTGCTAAGCTTAAATGAGTTCATACACTTTAGTATAATTGCAAACACTTTTAAAGTGTTTTTATTTAGGTAAAAAAATGTTTATGAAACGAATAAAAGCTTTAGGACAATAGTTTATTAGGGGGTAAATTGTTAGGATGGCGAATTCTCAGGGATGGAGAATACAGGATAGAATTGCCCAGACTCAGTTCTGAAGAAGAAAAAATGATACTTGCAGTCGAAGAAAGATTCAAGCAGGGATCGCGCGAGAGAAAGCCATCCGGAAGAGAAGAATGCCTTGAGATGCTGAAGGAACACCTGACAAGGCATGCTGATGAGAATGGTGTCATTCTCGAATCCGACCAAACGGAATACCTTACAAAAATGGCATATTTCCACATATATGGCTGTGGATTCATCGAACAACTCTTATCAGATAATGATATTGAAGAGATAAGCGTTATAGGAATTGAAAAACCGGTTTACGTGTTTATCAGAAATGAAGGCTGGAAAAATGTAAACGCATGCTTCACCGAAGAAAGGGCAATTGCGGATGTAGTAAATAAAATGTCGAGAGAGCTTGGCAGAAGGATTACAGTACAGAATCCAAGACTGGATGCGATGCTTCCAAACGGTTCCCGCCTTCATGCAAGCCTGCCACCAATTTCATCAGGAGAGATGACAATAAGGAAATTCAGGGAAAAACCATTTTCCCCCTATGAACTTGAGAAAACAGGAACAATTTCTGGAGAAGCGCTTGCATATCTTTCACTGACAATGCATGGCGACAATTCGGCAATTATTGCAGGAAATACTGCAAGCGGAAAAACAACAACAATGAATGCATTGTTTTCCTTCGTGCCGGCCAATGAAAGGATTATCATAACTGAGGAAACGCCCGAAATAAATATACCCCACAAACAACAGGTTAAATTAGTGGCAAACAAAGAAATCGGCATTTCGCTAAAAGAACTGGTATATGATTCGCTCAGAATGCGACCAGACCGAATGATTGTCGGGGAGGTAAGGAACAAAGATGAAGCCGAGGCATTGTTTGATGTTTTGCTTTCCGGACAGGCAAGAGGAAGTTACGCAACATTCCATGCACAAAGCTCACAGGAGGTAATCCAGAGGCTGAATTCAATGGGAATAAATGAAATAGATATGAACAGCCTGGATTTGATTGTAGTGCAACGAAGAATGCTGCTTTACGATATAGGAAAAAGAAGGAACAGTGAAGTGCGGCGAATCTGCGAAATAACCGAAATAAATGAGGGCAAACTTGAAACTATTTATGCATTGGACAGAAAAACAGGGATCCTGAAAAAAGTCGGAAAAAGCAGGATACTGGAAAAAACCGCGGAGAATTTTGATGTGGACCGTGATGGGATTATGAAGGAAATGGAAAAGCGAAGAAAAATAATTTCAAAGAAACAGGAGTATCTGGAATTTTTCAAGGAATTCCAGAAAGTGTTTTATGGTATAGATTATGTTTGAAAACCTGAAAAAAAGGAAAAAATGCGCAGATATTGAAGCGCGGCTTCCGTTCTTTATAAGAACAGTAGGCTTATTCATGCAAATGAGAATACCGTTTGAAAAAGCATTGAAACTGGCTGCAGAAAATGAAAAACTCGAAGAAATTAACAGTGTAATATCGGATATTGAAAACGGAGTGGGGGTACAAAAGGCATTTGCCTCGCTGGCAGTCAGGTATGGTACGCATAATATAAGACGGGCAATGGCACAACTGATAAGTTCTTATGAAATAGGAAGCTCTGGAAAAGAACTGGTAAAAACCGCGGATGAAATGATTCTGGCACAACAGTACAAAATGAAAGAATTCGCATCAAAAAATGCGATATTGGGACTTGTGTTCATAATAACGGCTGCACTGGGCCCAACATTTTTTCTTATTTATGCGGTCCTAGGAAAGTATACACTGGGCGTGGAAATGGATGGATTTGGAATTATACTTGGATTGCTGGTGATATTTCCGCTAATAAGCATTATGATATTGCTAATAGGAAAAACTATGACTCCCGGCTCGCAATTTAACAGGACAACCAGTGTGAAGGATTATCTGGCAATGGCACCTGCAATGGTGATTGCGGTTTCATTTGTTTTTTTAAGTGATATCACACTTATGGTTGTGGTGGCCGGATGCATAACTGCAACCGGAGTTTTGCTGTTAAAAAGATATGCACATGAACGAGGAATAGAAGACATAGAAAAATATTTGCCGGATGCGTTATTTTGCATTGCAAGCCTGCCGCCATCAACAAAAATAGAGAAGATTTTTGCAGTTATAGCAGATGCAGGGTATCCGGGATTATCTGCGGAAGCAGAAAAATCCAAAAAACAGCTGGAAAGCAACATAAAAACAGGCATAGTGCTTGAGGATTTATCAAAACGAAATGATTCTCCGATACTAAAAAGAGTATCGCTGATGCTCGAAC
>CAZLMI010000059.1:0-5799 GCA_964560865.1 Microcaldota archaeon | reverse complement strand
AAATTTCATCAGGAATATTATTTTAATATCTTCCAGACTTAATCCTTTTATGAAACTTATTATCTCTGATAATTTTGAAGCGGAGGCACTGGAAAAACTCAAATCACTGGGTACGGTGGTCTATAAACCGGCTAATCTGAAAAACGAGCTTATTGATGCCGATGTTCTTGTTGTCAGGAGTGCGACCAAGGTTACAAAAGAGCTTGTTGACTGCGCTCCGAAACTAAAGATTGTTGCGCGTGCCGGTGTTGGGCTTGATAACGTTGATTCCGAGTATTGTAAAAAAAGAGGGATAAAAGTCGTCAATACTCCTGGGGCATCCACCAATGCAGTTGCAGAGATTACTATTGGTGCCATATTGTCATGTGCCAGAAATCTCCAAAAGGCCAATTACCAGATGAAAAAAGGCATATGGGACAAAAAAAATCTTACAGGAACTGAAATCGAGGGAAAGATGCTCGGTATAATCGGATATGGCAGGATTGGCGGTGCGGTTGGGGCAAAGGCGCGGGCTCTGGGGATGAAGACAATTGCATATAATCCTCCGCCCCGCCATGATGACGGAATGGTTATATTTGTAGAATCCCTGGAAGAATTTTTGCAGCAATGCGATTTTATTACACTGCATTGTGTCCTGACAGAGGCTACGAAAAAAATTATCAATAAAAATTCAATCTCCAAAATGAAAGATGGCGTTATTTTGGTTAATTTTGCACGCGGTGAACTTGTTGATGAAGATTCATTGTATGAAGCGTGTAAGTCAGGAAAAATCCGGGCGGCCGCACTGGATGTTTATGAATCAGAACCCTATAAAGGAAAATTGCTTGAACTGGAAAATATTTTGTTCACTCCCCATATTGGAGCGGCTACAAAAGAAGCTCAATTAAAAATAGGGGATGAATTGGTTAAACTGCTTGGCTGATCGACTATTTTTTCTTAATTAAATCTTCTGTAAGCGATCCCAGAGCGTCGAATATGCTTTTCTTTTTTTTCTTTTCTTCATCACTCGTTTCCGTGTTGGTTTCTTTTACTTCAATATAATTCGCATCAGAATCTTTATTTTCTGTAATCTCATTATCAGTTTCGATTTCCTTGTCCGCCTGTTCTGCGGCACGTATTGCAGCAATCTCTTTTTCCGCTGACTCTATCTGTATTTTTGTTTCCGGGTCAATCTGCAGTTCGGCTTCTTTATCTTCATCGGATTCTTTTTCTTCGGTAATGTTATCTTCTGGTTTGATTTTTGCTTCTGTACCCATATCCCCGGTTTCTTCTTCAATTTCTTCACTTTCATCTTCCCCGTCACTTTCAGGAATTTCCTTCACTGCAAAATCCTTTGCAGTCGTATTCTTTGGAAATGCCTTGGAGCTTTTGTACATTACAGGGAGGTTCAGTTCATTTGCAATTCGTATTAATTCGACGGGCGGTATCGGAAATCTTGATTCCATATATGGCACATATCCGAATCCGGTTTCTTCCCAGACCAGTTCTAGTTTGTGTACCTGCATTCTGCCTCCGACCTTTACTCGAACCTCCGCCCACCCTTTCTTTAGTGTATCCTCTTTACCCGGCATGCAATCACTTTTTGACAAATTCAATGTATTCTCCCTTAGTTATCGTTATCCTTTCTTCAGGTCTCAGATTTCTTATGAATATTCCATCAATTATGAACGCCGATTCACGGTCGCAGTATATTTTTACATTTGTTTTTTCATCAACAATTATTGGTTTAAATGCCCGCTTATAAGGTGCAATTGGCACTATTTCAAATTTTCTTGCACTTTTCTTAAGTTTCTTTCCTCCGGCAGAATACGCGTATGCCGCTGAACCAATGGGCGTTGAAATAATCAGCCCGTCCCCTTCAAAAAAATGCTTTTTGCCATCAATCTCTACAAAAATTTCAATTATCCTGTAATCCTTGGAGTGTACCACTATGTCGTTTATTGAAGTATACTCCCTTCGATTTGCCAAAACCCTTAGTATTAGCCGTTTTTCGTTTTTTATTTTTTCCAGTAGCTTGACAATTTTCGATTTCCAGTTATCCTTGTTCAGCTGGCAGATCATACTCTTTTCTCCGCCAATTCCTAGTATTTTTCCCTGCAAATCCCCAATATGGTTGGCAAAAAGTATTGTTCCGTCGCCGCCTATACAAATCGTTACGTCTGCTTTTTGATAAACTATCTCGTGACCGTTTTTGTAAATCAGGCTTGCCAGCTGGCCCGATATCTTATTTGCCCATTTTTTCTTTGGATTTGCAAATATCTTTATTTTCATAATAAATGAATGGGAAAACCGGTTTATAAATTCTCACTAAATTATTTCAAAAAGAGGGTTAAAAAATTAAAAATAAAAAAAAGAAAAATTTCGAAATTTTTTAAATCCTCAGCCGAGGACTTCAAGGTCATGTAGAACGACGAATCGTTCTCCAATCTCGAGGTACTTAACCAAGCACCTCAAGGTCATCGCTGTAAGTGGGTATTGAAGGTCCCTCTTCATCTTGTATTATTCCACCTGCAATCGACGCTCCTTTGACACCGGTTACGATTGCAACCACTTCGAGTTTGCCCTCGTAATTCTGCATGATTCTGGCACCCCATTTTACATTTGCTTCTGCATCCATTTTCTCAGTGATCATTTCACCTGCTTTGATTGCATCACCAAGTGTCAGGTCAGAACCTCCAGTAATATGGATGATTGCACCTTTTGCACCTTCGAAGTCAACATCCAGGAGTCTGTTTTTGATAACTCCTTCTGATGCTGAGCGTACTTTATCAGTGCCTTTACCTTCACCAACTGCAATGAATCCAACCCCTCCTCCTTCCATGATTGCTCTTACATCTGCAAAGTCAATGTTAATCAAAGATGGTTGTGTAATTGTCCATACAAGACCTGAAATTGCTCTTGCAAGAATTTCATCTGCAACTGCAAATGCTTCTGCCATTGGCAGGTTTGGAACCAGCTGAACCAGCCTGTTGTTATCAAGGATAATCACTGAATCGCAGCTTTTCTTTAATTTACTGATTCCTTCATCCGCTTTTTTTCTTCTGGCTCTTTCCAGTGCGAACGGATAGGTGACCATCGAAACTACGATTGCACCCTGTTCCTTTGCAATCTGTGCAACTACTGGAGCTGCACCACCACCGGTTCCACCACCCATACCTGCGCATATGAATACTAGGTGTGCGCTTTCCAATTCTTTTTCAATTAATGGCCTGTCTACTTCAGCTGATTTTGTACCTATGTCCGGATAACCACCAGCACCAAGTCCCTTGGTTACTGATCTGCCTATAAGTACTTTTTTTGCTCTTTCATGTACAATATTCAGGTGCTGTTTATCTGTGTTTACAGCAACAAGGTCAGTACCTTTTACACCGCTTTTTATAAGCCGGTTTATGGTGTTATTTCCTGCACCACCTACACCGACAGTGACGATTTTAATCGTCTCGGAACTCATTGTGTCCTCTGGTCTTTCCACTGGAGCGCTTTCTCCAACAACGGATTTTACGAGATCTTCCATATTTTTCACCATTTAGCATATCTCTCTCTTTTTAGCGCATGGGACGCTTTTTTATCGAGGATATTTTTGTATTCTTATCTCGTCTTTTTGTTATTTATATAAGCTTAGTTTTACCTCGGTACTATGAAGACTTTATTTTTTTCATATTACAACAGTATCGCTCAAAATCGAGGAAAAACATATAAATGTATTTAGTAAATGCATTATGTTGGTCCCATGGTGCGCGTAATTACTATAATGGATGATGTATATACCGAACTCTATCGTTTAAAACGTCAGAAAAACATGAGTTTTTCAGAGATTCTGCGGTTTTTATTGGCTGAACGTGAAAAAGAAAGCAGAAATATGATGGCATTCGCCGGCGGTCTTTCTGAGGATGATATTGATACAAAAGCAGCCGGAAACATGAAAAAAAGCATGCATGTTATTGAGAGGTATGCATGATGGAAAAAGTTTGTCTGGATTATGAGGCCGCTCTGGATTTTCTCCGTGGCGAGTACAATACTATGAAGAAAATCAAATATTATGTTGACAGGGAAGATTTGTGTATCTCTTCTTTGTGCATGATGCAGTTGGCATTGGTGATAAAGAAACATGCCGTAATTCATACGTTTGCAAACAGTGCGACTGTTTTGCCATTCGATAAAAAAGCCGCAGAAGTCGCCGGAAGGATAATTTTTGAGAGTCGGGAAAAGGGCGTGGACCCACCATCTCTTGAAAGTTTGATTACCGCATCGGTTTGTATTTCACAGAATGCACTGTTGTTTACCAGGAACCCAACTAAATTTGACGGCATTCGTGGTTTGAGGAGGGTGTAATTTTCTACATCCTATAGCTAAGGTTTTTCTTCTTTTCCCAATATTATCCTATTCATGCAGTTA
The DNA here is from genome assembly GCA_964560865.1 of Microcaldota archaeon. GTDB lineage: Archaea > Micrarchaeota > Micrarchaeia > Anstonellales > Bilamarchaeaceae > CAZLMI01. The sequence goes on along the minus strand of CAZLMI010000059.1, from coordinate 1,404 downwards.
AACGCGCTTATTCTTTCTGGTTACGGAATTAATTGTGAACACGAAAGTAAATATTGCATAGAAAAAGTTGGTGGCAAAGCAGACATTGTCCATATAAATTCAATAATCGAAAGCCCGGCCATACTTGAAAATTATAACATGTTGTTACTGCCTGGCGGGTTTTCCTATGCTGATGACCTTGGTTCCGGAAAAGTTTTGGCCAGCAAGCTTAAATCCAGATTACGTGATCCGATTGAGCAATTTATAAAATCAGAAAAACTTGTTTTGGGAATTGGCAATGGTTTCCAGACACTTGTAAAACTTGGTTTGCTTCCAGAGCCGGATTTTCAGCAAAGGGTAAGTTTTACAAAAAACGACTCAGGAAAATTTGAAGACCGTTGGGTGATGCTGAAAACAAATTCCAATTCGCCATGTATTTTTACAAAGGGAATCGATTATCTTTTCGTTCCTGTGCGGCATGGTGAAGGAAAATTCGTCGGCTCTAGAGATGAACTTACAAACATTATGCAGGACGGCACTCTTGTTTTTCAATACATAGGTGAAAAGGGAGAGTTAGAGCCGGCGTATCCATACAATCCAAGTGGTTCTGCCATGGGCATTGCAGGTATTTGTGATAAGACCGGAAGAATTTTTGGGATGATGCCTCATCCCGAAGCATTTAACATGGTTCAAAATTGTCCATACTGGACTACGGGTATAGTGAAAGACGCTCAGGGCCTGAAGATATTTGCAAATGCGGTTGAATACTGGAAGGGGAAATGATTCAAATCAAAAAATAAATAAAAATTAAAAAAAATTCTAATCCTTGTGCAATGTTGCCCTTGCTACAAGCACGACACCAACGAGAACGAATAACAATGGTGCTGCCTTTGTCCATTCCATTCCCGGAATCATTCCGTAGTTTGCAGGCAGCCACAATGCACCCAATGCAACGAGTATATATCCCGGGAGTCTTTCAGGTGCTTTTGAACACTCATGACATTTTTTAGAAGTATTTTTCACATTATTTTTTCCTTTTCTTTTGGTCGCCATATAAATTCACCGTAATAACTATGAGAAATAACAAATATAAATATTTATGCATTCGGATTCCCACAGGGACAAAAGACGAAATGGATTTAAACGTTTGTCTGATAGTATTATTTGCATTATATTTATTGTCAGTTGTTATACGGTGTTTATCTAATGGAAAAGATCAAGATGGAAATCGCCGGAGAAATAGCATTATCCGATGACCCGGGCGCAACCATGAAAAAATGGAGGGACATATTCGCCATAAGCCAGGTCGAACTTGCCAAATTCTTGGGTATCACAGTTTCAACAATAAGCGATTATGAGGGCGACCGCAGAAAATCTCCAGGTTCCGGGGTTATCAAGCGTTTTGTGAATTCTCTTTTTGAAATC
>CAZLMI010000058.1:0-5884 GCA_964560865.1 Microcaldota archaeon | reverse complement strand
GGAATTGATTGAATGGAATGCATCCCTGCGCGAGGTGTGCATCTTTCGGACCCGGGTGCCACGATGAAGATAACAGTAATTGTCATTCGTATCCGCATGCATGCAAACTGTAACCTCGCCAATATCCCGCCTGGCCGAGAATACGGCATTCAGCAGATTGCTTTCGTTTTCACTTGACGGACGATCCGAACTTCTCTGCGAACCGACAAAGACAACCGGTACTGGGAGATTCTGAAGCATGAATGAGATTGCGGCAGAGGTATAGCTCATGGTATCGGTGCCATGCATTACAACAACGCCATTTGCGCCACCGCGAATTTCTTTTTCGATTTCCTTTGCAAGGATTTTCCAATGCCCGGGAGCCATGTCTTCTGAGAATATGGAAAACAACTGACGGGAGTATATGACTGCCAGCCGGTCCAGTGTAGGAAATGCTGCCCGAAGCTCATCAGGACTTATTGCAGGATAAACCGCACCAGTAGTGTACTCGATTTTAGATGCAATCGTACCGCCACAGCCAAGAATTGCAATTCCGCCTTTTTTCCTTTCATCATCTGCTGGTTTTGATTTTTTGTGCGGATATTTTTTCAAAAGCCGGATTTTTGCACCTTCGGAACTGATGCCGATGTTATAACCAGTTCCGAGTTTTAATATAATTATATCCGCATTTTTTTCATCGCCAACCGGCCGGGGCATCAGGATACCGGAATAATCCACACCGTTGACTGAAATGGAAATCTCATCGCCCTGCGAAACACCTGCTTTTTTCAGTGTTTGCTCAAGCTTTTTCGAATACATCACTCCACCACTTTGTAAATCTTAACCTGTCCGCCCTTGCTTGAGAAGACCTGTGTAAACCCGGGAAGTTCGTTAAGGAACAATGCACGGTAAAGGTTGGAGCTGTAGAAATCAGTGGTGCGGTCATCATAACCGGATGTAATTGTCCCGTTTTCAAGCCATATCTTATCAGTAGTATAAAACAGGGTGTATGCAAGTGCACTGGAACCAAAGTGATAGGTTGCTCCGACAGTATCCGAATATCCTGCAATTGCCTTGTGCAGTTTTAAATCACCGCCGGGATAGGTTTCGTTGAGCAGATAGAAACCGATAGTCTGTGTACCTGAAGCAAGGATGGTATCACCCACACAGTACCTCGGTGTTGCCTTTACCATATTCTGGCAAAAACTCAGATAGCGGTTATCCTGTATAAGCGAACTCTGGTAGCAAACGCCTGGATAATAAGGCGAATACATGAGGGGCGTGCTCTGATTGAATGTCATCGTAAGCAAATATGCCCTGATACCGGTTTTGTTTGAGGTTTTTGAGATTGTGCAAAGCTGGTCGGTTGTTGGCTGGGTTGGCATGTAAACAACTTCCCATAAATGATCCATCTCGCATTTGGATTCGCCAGTGGACTGGGAAACAGTAGTGAAATTGTTTCGCGCACACTGAAGGTAATTGAGCGCACCATATTTTCCGCCAAGCCTCCCTCCGCCCGCAATAAGCTCCATATCAAAAAGGGCATATTTGGTGTCGTGGGAATTCATCCAGGATTTAAGTTCAGCTGGAGTGGCTTCAAGGTAACCATGCGCAACATCGCCAATCATGGTATGGGATGCATGCTCATTTCTTAACACGGTATCCTTCTGGCCGAAGAAATTGATCCAGTGGCCATAATCCCACCAGGACGTGGTGCGGGAATCGTTTTCAGTATTGGTATTTATCCATTCCATAGATTCAATCCAGTAATCCGCAACCCGCTCACAGCGCAAACTTGCTGCAATCAGTTCTCCAGGGGATGGTTTTGTAACATCGGAGATTATCGAATAGAAACATAATCTGGTGCTGTACTGGTAATTTGTTCCGAGCTGTGCGTATGCAGACGGGTCAGTAGCAACCGAACATATGGAAACGTCATAGGAACCGCATATAGGGTACCCCCTATTCTGATATTGCGAACACAATGCGCTTTCACTTATGTTTTGCGAAGTCAAATCGCTGCAAATGGACTGGAACTTTGTTTTTAAAATTGCAGGATTGTCCTGATAGCGTACGGCAAACGAATTCGACAGAAGGGAGCTTGCAAATGAATCATGCGTAAACTGGAAAAATATAAGCAATAAGCCAAGAGCCACGAAACCATAATAAACGTAGGAACGGAATTCCTTTTTTTCATTTTCATCTTTTTCATCCTTGCTCTTACCGCTGGAAACGATTTTTTTCAGCAACTCTTCCGATTCCCCGAAGATAACTCCAATAAGCCCCGCAAGCAGAAAACCAGTATATATTGTATACTTTGCCTTTAACAGACCCAAAAGCATTGGTGGAAACAGGAACAAAGCAAAAAGAAGGATGTTTGGGGACTCTTTTTTCATAATTGACCGGATCACGGAATAAAGCGAAAATGCCATGAACAGGACAATCCACAGAAGAAGGAGGGAGTTCCCTTTATCATCGAATTGAACTCCGGTTTTCAAAACAATATCGAGAAGGACAAAAATCAGATATAATACCAGATTTCCAACCCAGCTGAATATGCCAAAAAACCATGCAGCCCAGGAGGGATAGGTGGATGCGATAAAACCAATCTGCGACTCGAGAACACCCCCGGCAGTTCCCTGTTCTGCGATAGTACGATAAAGCGGGCTGGTGTATGTTGCAAGTGAAAGAACGTCTCCGATGCTTTTTACATAATTTCCAACAGGAGTGAAAAAAACAGCAATCATCCCTGCAAGAATTATTCCACCCAGAGAGATATTGCGTTTTGCATTTTCAGCTATGTTGGTTCTCATGAAATAAAGAACGCCAGAGAATAGCAAAACCATCAAGAATGCAATCGGATATTGCAACAAAAAGTAATTGTAATAAAAAAAGCCTTTCAAAAGACCGGTAGCAATCAGTAAACCAATAACAAAAATAATCGAATTGTTTATCAGAAATTGCCTGAATTCTTCGGTTTCCTCCTTAAAATACAGATAAAGAGAATAAACCGGCATGAAAAGAAGTACACCCGAAAGACCAACGACTTCGGATGATGAACCCAGTGTCAGGGATAAGTACGCCAAACCTGAAAGAACTGCGAACTTTATCTCCCTGGTTTTAACCATAAAAAAGTACATTGCGAAAAAGAATGCCATTGCAAAAAACGCATAAGGCTGAACTTCCGATTCACCTGCAAGAAGCTTGAGAATAACCATTGGAATGAAAGATGCTATGCCGGCAGAAACAAGCGCCCATTCGCGCTTATAGAATACCGAAACAGCAAGATAAAGGAAAAAGAATGCGAATGCAGCCATAAGCGGCGGATAAAAGCCGGCAATAAGCGAAAGCAGCATATTGCTGTAAGAACCACCAAGAGTGTAAAACGAATACCAAAGGGACTCGAGATAGGACAACTCCGGGATTGACCTGTGGCTAACCTGAACTTCAGGATACCATGCAGTCTGGTCATTAAACGGATTTTCACCAAGAACAAGAATCTGCTGGGCTACATAGGTATAAAAATAAGGGTCGAGCTCCTGGAAAATCGGGCTGTATGAAGAAAGCCGTATCCAGAAGGCAACCACCATAATCAGAATGATTGCAATAGAGATGATTGTGTTTGTAGTAAATTGGAATTTCAAGATATCTTCAGAAGTAAATTCAAGAGACCCGACGTCCTCGTGCAGTTTCTGATGGTATGCGAAGATAAGAGCAACTGCATAAAACACAAGTACGGAAAAGACAGCTATGATAAATGAAAATTTTATTCCGATGATAAAGTAAAGCAGAAATGGAATCAGCGGCAGTGCAACAAGACCGATGGCACAACCAATGAAAAATTTTTCAACAGCAAGCAGCTGGCTTTTTCTAAATGCTGCAAAAGAAAGCAGCACACCGGGGACAAAACATATCAGGCTTATCCAAAGAAGTAACAAAAATGGATTGAATTCAACAAACACGGCATTTCACCTACACATTTTAATGAACAGAATAAATAAAAAATCACACGGAACCCAAAAGTTCGTCGGCAAGAGAAGATTCCCTCTGTTCTGGTTTGTGATAACCTTCACCAAGGATATATGGGGACTTGACACCAGTAATGATGGAAGTGACATATATCTTATCGGAAAGTGCTGGATTTATCCTTGCACCCATCTTGATGCTTGCCTCCGAATCAAAGCTTGCAGTGAGTTTTTCACCAATCTTGACCGAGTCGCCGAGCGTCAAATCGCCGCCACCTTCAAGATGAATCAGGCAGCCTTTTGCGCCTTCACAGTCAACGTCGAGAAGAGGATGTGCAAGGGTGTCCTTGACAACCTGTTCCACGCGATCATGCCCGGCACTTTCACCAAGAGAAATCAATGAAAGACCGCCGGATTCCATTACTGACTTCACATCGGCAAAATCAACATTGATAAGACTCGGGAACATGATGGTATCGGAAATGCCTTTTACTGCACGGGTGGTAATCGAATCTGCAAGCTCGAATGCCTGGTTGATTGGCAGGTTTGGAGCGTATGTTGCAAGCCGGTTATTGTCAATGACGACAACGGTGTCTGCGACAGTCACGAGTTCCTGTATTGAACGCTGTGCTTTCTTAAGACGAACACGCTCGAGTGCAAATGGATAGGTAACTATCGCAACCACAATCGCACCCTGCTGCTTGGCAATTTTTGCAACAGTGGCTGCTGCACCGCCACCGGTTCCACCACCCATACCCGCAGTCAGAAAAACAAGCTCGTTTTCACCAATTTCATTTTTGAGAAGTTCGGTATCGGCTTCAGCACATTTTCTGGCAAGGTCAGTATCCCCGCCTGCACCCAAACCGCGGGTGATTGTCTTTCCTATGAGAATTTTTTTATGGGAACGAATCATATTAAGATGCTTGCCATCGGTATTGACGGCAATTGCACGCGCACTTTTTATTCCGGTATTGAAAACACGGTTAACACAATTGCATCCTGCACCGCCGACGCCAATCACTGAAATGCGCACTCCGGAAGATTCGGATACGTCCTGATTATCAAAAACTGGACTGGATGTGTTGGATGAGTACCCTGTTGGTTCTTCTTTTGAAGAAGCAGAACCTTCTTTTGCCGCTCGTATGATGTCCTCGAACATAGTTACACCCTATAAAGAATTAACACTTGCCCATATATCGTAGATAAGAAATATAAGGATATGCTGGCGAAAAAAAAGTTGAGGATATATCAAGACGAACGATTCATACTATCAACCAGGTCTTTTTGATATTGTTTTTGGGTGCAGACTGTTCCTGAAATCAGAAATTTGGATTGGTCATACGCCCAGGATTTGCAGGAAAATGAGGATGACGGCAAAACTGAAAGCTCGTTTAACCAGGTGGAATTTTGATTGGCTGATGAATAATTCATTGACAACCAGTCACATTTGGTACTGGTTCCATTGATAAAAATACAAGAAAGATTGGCGTAACTGAGATTGTTCTTTAACACTACAATATAAGTATCACAAAGGACGCCTGATGGAAGGTCACCCGGATTAACCGGTTTTTCAAGGCGCAGCTCTTCATTACCCTTAAAATATAATTTTGATGACTGGCTTGTTGAATCCAGAAAAACATCACACTCAAAAGGAAGACCAAGTGCGACAAACTGTGAATAGTTAAGATGCGATAGATTGATTGTAGTGGTTCCGAAAGGGGTGGGCGTGCTTGAATTTGAGAGGTTTGCCAAACCCGAGATATTTGAAGTATTGGATGTTGACGGACGCAGATAAATCTGGGCAATATCGGAGATTAGCAATGCTGCCAGAACAATGATAATAAGAATAAGAAAAATAAAAAAATTAGAGGATATTTTCATCAGTTCGCACCATAACTGGTGTAATTCAAACCTGCAAGAATATCATCCATGGTGCAAAC
>CAZLMI010000057.1:0-5920 GCA_964560865.1 Microcaldota archaeon | reverse complement strand
AATTAAAATTCGGTTTCAGGCTCTATCAGGGTGGTGCAGTTCCAGGAAAGGAGCTGCGCGTGGTTTCCATAGGGGATATTGACCATGAAGCCTGTGGAGGAACCCATCACATGCTGAAAAGCACCGGGGAATTGGGTTATTTCAAAATAGTAAAACGGGAAAGTGTACAGGACGGAGTCGAGCGTCTGGTTTACAAAGTGGGTGATGTTGCAGTCAAGTATGTTCAGGAAAGGGAAAGGCTTTTGCACGAGGCTTCAGCTGTTCTTTCAGTAAGTGAAGGCGAACTCGTTCGTTCAGTGGACCGTTTTTTCAATGAATGGAAGGAACAGCGCAAGAAACTGGAATCATTTTCAGAAATTATAGTAAAAGACGAGGCAAAAGAAATAATTCGTCAAAATACTGCGGGGCCGGTTATGCGGATTGTTGACCTGGATCCGCAGATGCTTAAAAAACTGGGTGTTCTGGTTGCAGAAAGCGAAACTTCTGCTGCATGCATCATGAACAAACAGGGCAATCTAGTTTGTGCGGCAGGCTCAAAATCCGGAAAAAGTGCAAAAGACCTTCTTCAAAAAATCATTAAGGAACTGGGGGGTTCTGGCGGCGGGTCGGATTTGATTGCACAGGGGAAAGTTACCAAGGTTGGAATCATTCAGTTATAATAATTTCGAACCATTTGGCACTTTTCTTTCAGGTTGTGAAAGGACAACATGGCCATTTTCAATATAAAATCCGGTTGTAAGTACCTCTGAAACAAAATTGCCAATTTGTTTTGGCGGAAAATTGACCACACAAATAACTTGTTTGCCAATTAGTTCCTCTTTACTATAAATATCGGTAATCTGTGCGCTTGATTTTTTAATTCCCAATTCACCAAGGTCAACCAAAAGCCTGTACGCTGGTTTTTTTGCTTTTGGAAAATCATCTACTTTAATGATGGTGCCAACCCTAAGTTCGACGTTTTCAAATTCGTTCCAGCTGATTTGTTTCATGTTATCATTACTCTCCGGTATTCTTCATGATCTGGAAAAAATAATCGATGGTTTTTCAAGAAACATGAACGCATCCGGGTTTTCTGTAAATTCCTTGAGAAGATCCCTGCAGGGCAGTTTTATCTGTTTGCTCATTTCCTTTGCCGTGAGCCTTTCGGTTTTTTGGACAATATACTGTGGATTTTGCACCAATTCGCCGCCTTCAAGGTAATAATATGCCGCCCCTCGGTTCTTCTTATATTCCTGATAATTAGAATCAAATGCCGAACTGACCAGATTCGCGAGTACAAGGCTCTCCTTATTGCTTGGATTTATGGTAACATGTCCATATCTTGGCGGAATCAGCACGATGTCGCCGGTAGTTGCGCTTATTATTTTTACATCCACGCTTCCATTCCTGTTTTGTTTCTGAAGTATAAAAACAGCATTGCCTAGTAAAACCTGATACATTTCCGGATATGTCAGATCCCCCTCGGCAATCGGGTGGTAATGCCCGTATGTTTTGTTGTATTCTTTCTCAATTATCCTTGCCGGGATTATTGTTATGTCATACCGTATGTTGTTTTTTCCAGTGACTTCCCGGTACATGTAATACATTTCCTGCTCCCCGGTTAGTTCAAGGTCCACATCCCCTTTCATTACTTCTTTCATTTCAGAGAGTTTTCTTGTCTTATGCTTAAATTCTGATCCGTTTACTACTAACTTTTCCCTATCAATGCTTATTCTGATTGGTTTTTCGTATAACTCTGTCATTTTCTGTTGCACCCTTTAATTTTTTGAATTCCATCTGTTTTTCCATAGGTTTTGATGTTATAAGTCTTTCTTTTTTTAATTTGTCCAGTATGAGCCTCAGGAGCAGAAGAAAATCCGTTTTCCTGATATTCTGTTTTTCAAATATTTTTTCTGTTTTTTCAATTGTTTTTATTGCACCCACAAGGAACGCCGCATCCACGGTTCCGTCTTTTCTAAGGTTTTCTATATTGTGGTGCATCGATTGTTTGATTGCCCCAAGGTATCTCTTTAGTTTCTGTGTTTCTACAGTATCCTCCTCAAATTCTATCTGGAACGCTATCATTCTTGAAGATATCAGATCCCAATCCTCTTCGATAACTAAATGATTTGAGGTTTCACTATGTCTCGTCATTAATTTTCTACTTCTCAGGAAAAGTTTATAATCCTCGCCAGAATGTTTTGAAGGCGTCACCTCTGAAAAACATTTGACCCATTCAGGCTCCCAAACCGAACACCGGAAACTCCATTAGCCCTTGAGTGACTGCGGGCATTTTCTTCGAAAATAGCCCTTGCAAGAACGTCGATACGTTCTTGGCAGTCTATTTTTCCTGAGTCAGGACACCAAACCCACGACTCAAGACTTACGAAAAATAGCCCCAACCGGATTTGAACCGATGTCAACGGGACCAGAACCCGCTATCCTTGACCATTGTCCGCCTTTTTCGACTGTTTCTGTACTCAGGCCTTTTTGGTTGAGTTTTTTGGCGTGAGATAAACAGCAGTCAAAAAAGTCACTAGACGATGGGGCTGTCATTTTCCAGTTCCAGAGTTTGGAGTTTCTGATTCAGGATACTGGTTATCATATTTATTGGAAAAGAATAAAAAGAATGGTTACATGCGGATATTTGCAACATCCAGCCACAGGATAATCTATTTGTCTGATTTTGCCATTTCCATTATCCTTTTTGTGTACTCCGCCAAAATCTTCTTTGCCTTTGGATTGCCGATTAGGCTGTTCTTCAGGTCTTCGTTTTCATCTGCAATCTTTCGGGCAATCTCAAGCTGTTCTGGAAATCTTGTGCCCCAGAATCTTTTATCCGGTACTTTGCTTTTTACGGTTTCCCAGAATGCCATATTCATTGCATACGGGAGGGAATGCATGATTGCCATAATTTCATCATGCTCCTGGGCGTCAAGTTCGCTTATGTTCGCCCCATTCAACATGGGAAGGATTTTTTCCTTTGCAGAACTGCTGCTTGCTTCTTTAATGACTATAATATTCTGCCTTTCAATGCTTTCTGCAGACGGTCCGAACATTGGATGAATGCTTAGCGTTTTACAATTCAGTGTCTTAAGTTTTGGAACAACATTGCTTTTCAATGATGCAATTTCAATAAGGATTTGGTTTTCCTTTAGTTTTTTGCCAATCTCTTCTACGACTTCCGGAGTTTTGTCCAGGCTTGCTGCAACAAGAACCGCATCTGCAATGAATATCTCTTTTGTACCCTTTGCATGCTTTACACTGCATGCTTTTGCAGCTTCAGCCGCTCTTTCAGAATCAATATCCTGGATAGAAACATCAATTCCTTTTTTTTGGAAATGCAGTGCAAACCATCTCCCCATTTTTCCGGCGCCAATAATAACCAGCTTCATTTGAGCACATCCATAAGTTCTGCCATGGAATTTCGTATTATTTTCGGGGAATAGCACAGGGATATCCTTACGTTTTGCGGATAATTCCCGAAAACGCTTCCAGGCACTATTGCAATTCTCTTTTCATTCAGCAGCTTCATGCATATTGGTACGGCATCCCTGCACGGGAGTTTTGGAAAAACATAAAATCCCGCCTGCGGTTCAGTACATTCAATATTATTTTTTCTAAGAACCTCCATTGCCGCAGCTGCCCTTTTTTTACATTCTTCTCTGAATCTGGAAGTTATTTGTTCCCTTTTCTTTAGTCCACCGAGTGCAGCAAGCTGTATGAACTTCGGAACGCATGTAAGGGATATCTGATACAACTTAACATATCTTTCAATAATTTCCCGATCCGCAACTACATACCCGACTCTCCATCCTGTCATTGCAAGGGATTTTGAAAATGAGTTGCACACAACCGTTCCTTTTTGCCATTCCCAGTCTGGTTTTTTATCAAATGCAATGTCCCGGTATGCCAGGTCTAAAAGTGGGATTGCACCGTTTGCCATTGCAATTTCTGCAAGTTTTTTTTGGATTTCATCATCCCAAACCTGGCTCGTGGGGTTTGAGGGATTATTAATAATTACCATGGATTTTCCTTTGGTTGCTTTTTCATATTTATCCATCTCAACATGCCATTCATTTTCCATCATAAGCGGAAGAGTGTGAAGTTCTCCGTTAAAATGCCGCAACATTGATTCATATGCCGGCCATCCTGGGGAGAAGGTAAGTGCCTTTTTGTTTCTGCAGATCAAATCGATCATAGAATATATTCCCCATTTGGCACCTGGTGCAATTGCAACGTTTTCAATTTCAGCACCGTGTATTGAGGCAATCTCCTCACGCAGGGCCTTTTCACCTGCTGCACTTCCATACCTGGTCTGACCTTCATTTATTTTTTGCAGTGCTATCTTAGTTATTTCTTCAGGAGTATCAAAATCGAGTTCACCTACATTCATTTTGATTACTTTCGTGCCTTTGTTTTCCAGTTCGTATACCTTTTCAGCTATTTTATACAATAATGTCATATTACTCCCCCCAAGGATAACTTCCAACAACATTCACAAAAAAGCTGTTTTTTTCTATCTCTTCCAGTGCTTCCACAATATTTTTATCTTCGCAGTGCCCTTCAAAATCCACAAAGAACAGATATTCCCATGCTGTTTTTTTAGTTGGCCTGGACTCTATTTTTGTCATATTTATATTCCTTTCTGCAAATGCCTTTACAATCCGAAATAAAGTCCCTGGCTCGTGTTTTATGGAGAAAATAATCGATGTCTTGTACCTGTTTTCTTTTTTGAATTCTGTTTTCATGTCCTTTCCAAGTGCCAGAAACCGCGTTATATTATTTGGATTATCCTCTATATTCTTTTCTATTATTTTCATTCCATAATATCCTGCGGCGGCTTCGCTTGCTATTGCCGCAGCATCTTTTCGCCCGGATTCCATTATCATTTTTACTGCACCTGCAGTGTCATAGTATGCAATTTCCCTGTATTTGCTTTTTTTCAGGAATTCCCTGCACTGGCCGAGCGCTTGTGGATGGGAATAAACATCTTTTATGTCTTCTATCCTGTTTTTTGGATTCGTTATCAGGCAGTGTTCTATCCTGAGAAACACCTCTTTAAATGCATTGAATTTGGTTTTTGCGAGCAGGTCATATACTGGAGTCACGCTTCCTTCCGTAGAGTTCTCTACCGGCATAAGCAGGGCTTCTACCTCTCCGTTTTCAAGAGCTCCAAATGCATCATAAAAGCTTGCACATGGCACTGCTTCTGCTTTCGGGAATGCTTTTTTTACTGCCATTTCGCTATATGCTCCATGTTCTCCCTGGAATCCGACCTTCATTTAATCATCTCCTTTTGCAGTTTCCTGCTTGATTCCAGTATGTCATGGAATATTCTTTTTGCATCCTCTGCATCAATTCTGAGCATGGTTGCTTTTTGTATTATTCTCCTGTAAATTTCTTCCTCTCTTTTCTTATCCTGTACACTGTCCGTGCGGTTCTTTTTTAGCTTTGCAATTTCCCTGACTATATTCATTCTTTTTGAGATGATTTCCATTATTTCATCATCTATTTTGTCTATTTCCATTCTGAGTTTTTCCAGTTCATCCATATCTACCGCCTCATGAAAAAATCTGCCAGTACAATTGCTGCAAGGGATTCGACAACCACTGGTGCGCGCACTGCAATGCATGGATCATGCCTTCCTTCGATTTCCAGCTGTGTCTCATTCATCTGCCTTATATTTACGCTATTCTGTTTTTTTCCGATTGAGGCAGTTGGTTTTATCGAAATCCTGAAAACTATAGGCATTCCGTTTGTTAGTCCGCCCTGTATCCCTCCTGAATTGTTTGTTTTTGTAACTATCTTTCCGTTTTCTAGGAGGTACTCATCATTATGTTCGCTTCCTTTCATACTTGCAGCAGCAAAACCGGATCCAAATTCCACTCCTTTTACTGCAGGTATTGAGAATATCGCATGGGAAAGTGCACTTTCAATT
>CAZLMI010000056.1:0-6045 GCA_964560865.1 Microcaldota archaeon | reverse complement strand
CACGGTTTGCATGCGACCTTTATGCCCAAGCCAATTTCTGGTATAAACGGTACCGGTATGCATGTACATCAATCTTTGTTTAAGGGTGGTGAAAATGCGTTTTACGATGCTTCTGACAAGTATGGGCTTTCTGAAATCGCATATTCATTTATTGCTGGTCAATTAGCGCATGTAAAATCAATGTCTGCAATACTATCGCCAACCGTTAATTCCTACAAACGGCTTGTTCCGGGTTATGAGGCTCCGGTGTATATCTCCTGGGCAAGGGTTAATCGTTCCGCTCTTATGCGCATACCGAGAATTTCCGGTGGCAGGCCTTCTTCAACAAGATGCGAGCTTCGCTGTCCGGATCCAAGCTGCAATGTCTATCTTGCATTTGCCGTGATGCTTAGTGCTGGTCTGGATGGCATCCGGAAAAAAATGGTTCCGCCGGATGCAGTGGAAGAAAATCTTTTCCATTTTGATGATAAAAAACTTGAACAGATGAAAATCGAAACTTTACCGGCATCGCTTGGCGATGCAATACGTGAAATGAAAAAAAATCCATTGGTAAGGAACACTTTGGGTGAACATACATATGAAAAATATCTTGAAGCAAAAATACACGAATGGGATTCTTACAGGCTTAGCGTTTCTGGATGGGAGCTTGATCACTACCTTGAGCGCTATTAATTCTCTCAAGAAATCTCCTGAGTGCGGAATTAAACCTGTTCGGGGCAGTTAGCATTGGAAAATGTCTGGTGCCCTGGTCAAATACCAGCATTGTTGATTCGGGCAGCGCTTCATGAAGCGGAATAACGCTTTCTGGCGGAATTAGGGGGTCCTGGTCACCTGTGATTATCAGTACAGGTACTTTTATTTCATGTGCCCTTTCCAAAAGGTAGTTATCAAGATTAAATAAAGCCCTGAGTGCCATGTCAACCGCTCTCATATCAGCACGATATATATTTTTTACCAGTTTATGAAAATGCTTGAAACTTCCCGGGTTTGAAAAAAGGGTGTCTATAAGTGCCTTTTCAGTACCTGCGAGTGTAAACTGGGTTTTCAGAAGTAGTTTCCCCAATATGCCATTTATCCTGCTTTGGTTTCCAACAAATGCAGAAAAAGGCTCCACATTGTCCCTAAGAACTTTGTGATTTCTTAAAAAAGGAGTTAATTTGCGCGGATCCCGGTAGGCTGGTGCGACCAAAACCAGACCTGCAAATCTGGATGGATCTGCAAGATAACACATCAGTGTAATTGCTCCGGACATTGAATGGCCTACAAGTACCATCTTTTCAACATGTTCCCTGTCCAAAACAGTTAGAAAGTCGCCTCGAAAATCCTGAAGATAGGTATTTGGTTTGCTTGAACCATAGGAACCCCAGAACCCCCGTCCATCCATTGTTATAATTGGATATGTGTCTGCAAATTCCTTTAGCTGAAGCGCATAAACCACCGGGTGGGTGACCACTCCGCCAAGCAGACCCAACGTTACTTTTCTGCCAGTGTATCCGAATGGTTCTCTGCTCCTATAATCTACTGCAGAATCATCGAAATTTTCAAAATGATGTATTTTTACTCTGCAATTTCTATGCTCTTCACGAAAAACAGGTGCTTGTTGTCTTCTCAATTGTATCATTAATGCAATTCTATGTCAAGAAAAATTTAAAAAAAGAAAGGAATTTACAGCGAGGGATGTCACTGTAAGATGTATTTTTTCTCCAGTGTTACGTATTTGCCTATTTCAAAGCTTTTGTCAGCCCAGCTCAGGATATTTGTGAATATCACATAGCTTGCTGCAATTCCCAGAGCAAACAATCCGCGTTCAACTGCAACCACTGGAATCAAACCTGTCCACAATGTTGCGGTTGTTTCAAAGGTGTACAGGAACCAGATGCTCCCCATACAGTGTGCAGTAAATGTTGCACCTAAACTTCTGAGTATAATATTCTCTGGTAAAAATTTTGCTGCAATTGGAACAAGCCAGTACAATGCATAAAACCATGCCTGCTGCCCAATCGGATGTGCCCAGAATGCCAGCATTGCCAATACTGGTATGGCTACACCCAATTTGTCTTTCATTCCTTTTAATCCGTTTCTGCTGAAATATAATGCTGCAAATAACATGGATGTAAGTCGTAATCCGTCGAGCAATGTCAACGAAGCTCCGCCAGTTAAAACGCTTGCTACTTTTACAATCCCTGCAATTCCTGCACCTGCAATTCCCAGGAAACCACCTGCCATTGGACCAAAGAATTCAAATAAAGTGAATGAGTTTCCCGTTATTCCTTGTATCGCAAATATCTTCACGTTTATGGCTATGAGTGCCAATATGGTAAACAGTGCCAGAAATACAACTCCCTTTTTGGATGTACATAAATTCCATTTATGGACAGCTTGTGACCGTAGGTCACTTGAAAATATTTTGTTCATCGGTACACCTCTCAAATATTAATGACGATTTACACTTTCATTGTATATATTTATTAAGGTAATGGAAAAAAATTAATTTTTTTAGTGCATTCGATAAATCTACCATTTCCTGAAGGATAAAAATGTCCGCGTGTCCGCTACATTTCTTAGCTTTCTTATCTGGTCTATTTTTTTGTCTATTTCATCCAGTGTGTTTCCCTCCAGGATTATGCATCCGTCATATTCACCGGAGATTTCATACGCGTCCTTTGCAATTTTATTGTTTGTTATCTCATTCATCATCTTTTTTGTGTCTCCTTTGGCATTTACCATTACAACTGCAAAGCTGCTTCCGGTTGTTGTTTCGATTGTGAATTTCGATATTATATCATTTTTTACAAACCGCTCGATGCGATTTCTCACTGCACCTTCAGTCAAACCAACTTTTCTGGCAATCTCGCTGTTGCCAATCCTGGAGTTCTGCTTCAGCATTTTCAGAATTATACTGTCCTTTTCGTCGAAAATCATCAACAACACCTACCTTCTTATTGTAGTTATGTATTTATTACGAATATCGTAATATAAGTTAATATTTATAAAGATTTCGTAACAAGAATACGAAACATGTATATAGAAAGCGCGAGAATCGAAACTCGCATACGGAAGCTGAAAAAGGCCAAACGGCCACTCACACACTAATCTTATTCTTGGACAGTTTTTCCGAACTGAAAAAATCGGAAACAAAAAAATAAAATAAAAAAAAAACAAAAAACTTAGAGGTGATATTATATGACGTTGATGATGACTGCCGCCACCGGCGTGCAAAGGAATGTAGGAAGTGTAGGTGCCGTATGGCCACCGAGGTTTGAGCCTGAAAATGCACGGACAAAGGGATTTTATCCGCACAGGCTCGGAAGCCTTGCAGATATACGCGAGGTTCTCAGTAATGCGTGGAATGCCCACCATCGGAACGGGTCAACAAGATGTTCGGTACGTGCTTTTGTAGGCAGAAACCTGATTGAAACTATCCGAAGAGGAGATGGCATGGATTCTTCTTTTAGGGTGGAGGCGGTTGTACCTGCAACACATGCAGTACTGGATCATGATTTGGTGTATTTCGGGGTAAATGAACCGGAGAGATGCAGGGCATTTGAATTTTTTGATATCCCGGGTGGTAGGCAACCATATATTCCCGGTGCACGTGAACAGCCCAGTTTCATGACTCCGTATGAACAAATAAGGTGTATTGAGCAAAGAATTGTGCAACGCAGCAGTGAAAAAAATTCGGTTGATTTGGAAACTGCCAGAGTACGCATAGCACGTGCAGGTTACAGGATGGAACGACTGAACCAGATGTGCGAATTTGATTTGGATGTTCTTGAGCAATTGTATCATGAAGCATATCAGGAATACACCTTTCCGATTACCCGGGAAAATATTGCAAGAATGCTGACTGACGACAATGTTTTCATGGTTGCAAGAGATGCAAACAATCGAATAGTATCCGCAATGGTTGGTGAAGGTTGTCCTATGGAGATAGATGGTACGCAGATGCGGTTGGTAGAGCTTAGCGATTATGCGACTTTCATAGCACACGAGGGACATGGTCTGATAACTGCATTGCAATTGGAATCCATACGAACATTACGGGAAGAAATGGGCAGCCAGGGAACAATAATACATGCAGAAACCCGCGCGCCATGGACTTCGGTAAATATTGCTGCAAGAAAAGCAGGCATGATATATTGCGGTACTGCGGAACTGCACTGCACACTGGAAGCAAGAAGGGATACGTCATTCAGAAGTTTTTTCTATGGGCCATATGAAAACCTGAACGTGTTTTATCTTCCGCATACTTAAGGTGCTCCTATGGATGCTGTTGAATTGCTAAAAAAGATGATTTCAATTGATTCCGTGTTCCCTAATGAGCATAAGCTTGCAGAATTCCTTGAAAATCAGCTGCAGGAAATGGGGTTTCACACCCAAAGAATTGCCATAAGTGAAAACCGCTTCAATGTGGTTGGTGAGCGGGGAACAACCGGACGGCCTATTTTGTTTTATGGTCACATGGATACTGTTCCGGTTTATGGGCAGTGGCAAGGCAGTCCTTTTGAGCCCAGGGAAGATGGGGATTTGCTTTATGGCCTGGGTGCATGCGATATGAAGGCGGGATTGGCTGCAATCCTTTTTGCATGCAGGCAGGAAACCGAACGCAGGATAAAGGTGGTTTTTGGAGTTGACGAGGAAAACGATTCTGCAGGTGCTCATGCGGTAGTGAACAGTGGTTTTGTAAAAGATTGCGAAGTCGGTATATGCACCGAGATTGCAACAAGCGGGAATAATGCAATTGGACCCAGAGCAATAACGCTTGGACGAAGGGGCAGATGTATGCTCGAAATCATTGTTCCCGGCAAGTCGAGCCATGGGGCTTCTTTAGAACATGGTGTGAATGCAATAACCGAAGCTTCAAAACTGGCGATAGAGCTGGAGAAAATGAATGGCAATCTGGGCAGCCATGAGCTTCTGCCTGCCCCAACCCAGTTTGTCCGAACGTTTTCTTCGGACAGTGGTTCACTTTCAGTACCTGATATTGCAATTCTTAATATTGACCGGCACATGGTTGTTCCTGAAACACCTGAAAGCATATTGGAAACCATGCAAAATTTTATAGATGGGCTTTATGAACGTGGAATATTCACTGAAATTGACGGCAGGCGAATAACTGTAAGGATAAAGCCAAGAGATGTCCCGTATCTTATGCCATATGTCACTTCGAGCGATAATCCACACGCAGTTCTCATTTCAGATATAGTAAGAACGCAGCTGGGTGAGCCGGTTTACAATTACGGAAGGTCAGTTGCAGATGAAAACATATTTTCAAATGCCGGCATTCCGATGATTTCCATAGGTCCGAAAGGTGGAAATGAGCATTCTGCAAACGAATGGGTTTCAAAGAGCAGTTATTTGCAATTGATTGAAGTGCTGAAGGCCTATTTGGCTGTTGTTTCGAAAAAAGGCTGCTAAGCCTCCAATATTCAGAAACTATTTTTGGAGGTGATACGATGTCTCGTAGAGTTATTACTGGAAATTTTAGTACTTCAAATTTGCATGTTACTCATGCAGTCCTGTTCGACAGGCTGATTGTTCATGCAGTAATGCGAACCAGTGACGGAAATGATTTTGTTTGTAGTTATGGTCCGGGTCATAAAAGACTGAAGTGGGTGCTTGCAGTGGCTACTCAGATTGGCTGTGCGGTGCGTTGCAGGGAAATATGCAATGTACCCAGATTTTTAAGGGATTTGTCTGCCATTGAAATAAGGGACCAGTTGCATCTGTTGCTTGAACTTGCACATTCTGCCGGTTTGCAGCCGGATAGAAAAATGCTGAAGATTGCCATGGTCAAGGAAGGGGAGCCTTTGCTGAATAGGCACTTGCCGGAATTGCTCGATGCAATTGGTTTATTCTCTTCCAGCCACGAACTCTTAACAGTTAAGGTTTCCACCACATTGCCATTACCACAATCTGAAGAAGAAAAGACAATTATAGACCGTAACATCGGAAGTATTTTTTCATTTGCCGGTGAATTTCCGCGAAATCTCCAGTTACAGGTTTCGTTGGGTTCTACTGATGAGGAATATAGGAGAACCCTTA
>CAZLMI010000055.1:0-6064 GCA_964560865.1 Microcaldota archaeon | reverse complement strand
AATTTTTAGTTTGTGGAGTAGTTTCTAAAGCTCTCTTTCGATTACCCCAAAAACGGACAGGAACCCCATCGTTACTAGTTCTACCCATTGGCAGACGTGAAGAACCTGATTTTTGTCTATTGAACTGATGTCTGGTATATATATGAGTCATACGCATTAAGATTCACCAAATGTGTTCTAATATATATTAGCATGGAAATGCTTAAAAACAACTAGGTTATGAAAAATGACTACAAAACATGGAATTTAATCTTGGAAACAGGATAATTCAGATGGCTGTAATTTTTGAGAATATTACCAAGAACGTGTTTAAGCTGTTCTTCAACTCGGGTTTGGCGCTGGTGTTCAATAGCAACAATCTTTCCTTTCTTTGCCATAAATCTGGCTCCTGTGTGTGCTTTTTTGAATTTTGACAGATGTGATTTCATCGAAAGCGGAGGTCCGCAGACTTCCACCTTTGCAGGCAGTTTGCCTATAGAAGTTGCAACAAGAAGGCGTATTGAAGAATCATCCGCAGCTGCGAAAATCCCATATGGGGAAAAACTCGACAGTTCCTGTTTAAGCCTTGAAATCAGACTGTTTATCTGCCCCCAGAGCACATCATCAACCACGTCGGGTTTTGGTAATGTAACCAGGGATACTGAAAATTTCTTTTTAAGCCTGATGGCTTTTTGATTTATGGTTTCAGGGGTCCTAAAGAAGATATTCTCGGAAGGTTTTTTCAGGAAATTTTTTGCCAAAGCAGTAAATTGTCTGATATTTTCTTCTGAAAGTGCAGCGGCAACATTACGATTGGAATCGGTAGGGTCAATAAAAACAAACTGGGAATTAAATTTTTTGAACACTGCGGGTGTGGGCTTATTCAGCAGGTCGAATGCAACCGGAAGCTTCCATCCGGAAGCCGACCGAAGCAGCCTGAGAAAACTTCCATGGCGGATAATCAGCAACTCACAGAGATAACCTGAAAAACCCTGAATTTTTATTTCTGCACCATAGAGCAGATTCGATTTCAAAAACTGCTTCAGAAGAAGCACATCATCCCGCATGGAAACGGAAATCTTACCCTTTACGAATTTGGTATGGAGAACCGAACGGTCAACCGCACTAAGGCGTTCGCTGGCATTTTTTATATTATACGCAGGAACGAGATCAATCCTCCTGCCCTCATAATGAAAACGGGCATAGGGATGTTCCGCATAACTTAACGAATAATGCAAACCGGAAAATGATTTTTTCATTATCTTTTTCAGACTTGGTTCAAACTTCTGCCTGGGCGTTTTAACCGGAAAAAGCACGAAGATATCGATATCACGGTCTGATTTGAGAAAGGTGCCTTTTGCCATGGACCCGGTTAAAACAACCTTTGCAGACCGTGGAACATTTTTAGTGATTTGGATGATAAGCAATTTGATAAATGACATCTCGTTTTTGGAGTATACTGCATCTGGTCTGATCTTGAGAAGCACGTTTGAAAGAATCCGGCGAATCATAAGAGATTTTTTAAATGAACACTAATAAATCTTTACATGAAGTTGCCAGTTGTTATATGCCTCCTGGTATTGTTATTCTTTTCAGTTTTTGGTTGTGTGGAACAACAAAACTATGCGCAACAACCAGAGAGCATTTCAAGCCAGATCTTTTTCGATATTGATAGTAACGGCCAGTGGGATTATGCGGTTTACAATTTCTCCGGATACCAGCCAGCCCAAAGCAAAATAAAGATTACACGACAGATAACCGTGTCAACAACTAATACTGCGACATATACGAATTTCAACAATATAACCGACCTTGGCCTAATGCTCCTGGAAAGTGAACTTGATGGAATAATTGAAAATGGAATGCTGGAAACCGACAAATGCGCAGTGAATATAGGAACCAAACATTTCAAATGCGTGGATGCAAGCAGCTGTGCAAAACTTTGTTCCAAGACTTCTGTGGAATGTAAAGAAATGGTTAATGAGTATGAAACCGTGATTGGAACAGAAATAATGAATTTTGACAAGGATAGTGAATCACTCTGGAACAACCTGGACAGTGCAAAAAAACTTGTCAGAAAGTTATATGGTGGAAGTGAGAAGGACAAAAACGATTTTCTAAGCAGGATAGCAAATGGCATTTCAAATGCCGCATTTTTGAATGCAAATCCCATTTACAACCATCCAGAGCTTACGTTGTGCGAACATAGCAATTTTGAACTGGAAAAACTCTCAAATATCTCAAGATATGTGGGGAATTACAGCACACAAACAAAGAATTACCATTATACAGTCGTACTTCATGCAGAATGGAATGACAGTGAAAAAGTAGGAATAACGATAACTGATAAAATCCCCATAACGGATAGCACAGTGTCTTCGGCACAACAGATAGCCCTGGAAAAAAATGGTCAGGAAAATGAACTTGTCTGGGCTTCACCAAAGAACAGCAAAATGCATATTTTAGAGTATAACTTTGTGTCTTCAGAACAACCAAAGGATATTGTAAATAAAATCAGCACGCCCGAAATAATAATCAAAAAAACCGATCTTTCCATATTAGTGCCTTTGAACGCAGTATACACGAGTTTTTATGGAATAACCAAAAACTTCCCACTTGCACTGGGCGGGTCGGTTGCCGCGATTATAATCGCGATTTTCATAGCATACAACCTGATTATGTTTTCAATAGGCATTGGAAAGGCAATTATAAGTAAGAAAAAACCAGCTGCAAGCATAAAAACAGTAATTGGATCCATTGATGTACACTGGAAAGTTGATGCCATAATTGCAGTCTTGCTGCTTGGCGCTGGTTTTTACCTGTCCACATTCCTTAGCACAGGAACGGCCAGCATAATAGACATAACAGATATTCCGGACGCACTTGTAAAAGATATTTATGCTGCTGTCGGAGCTGCCGGGGTATTTTTAGGATTGTTCCTGATTTTTGCAGCAATAGAAAACCGGTTCAAAGTATGGTTATTGGAAAGAACATACGGAAATTTTATAAAGGAGGAAAAAACAGTTTACCTGGCAAAGGTTGCAAAACTTAAAGATGATGTGGTTAAACTTGAAGAACTGATAAACCAGTATTCCACCACCGGATTTGATGTTACAAACGAATATGAGACCGTGGTGTCTTTATCTGAAAACAGAATAAAAAACATCGCAGAGAACATGAATAACAGGAATAAGATAATCCTGGAAAATGAACTGGACAAAGTCGAAGAAACAATGAAAAGACTGGAAGAAAAAAAGAAAACTGCGGAAGAAAAATGGTCAGAATGGAACACCATGATATCCAAATTTATGGAGGAAAAGGACGAAATATCGATTTACTCGCTGGGAGAGATACCTGCATCATTAAGAACATGGGCACTGACCAGATATGCAAAAGAGCACGAAGATGAAGGGATCGTAGTAGACCACGACAGCATAAGAAAAAAGAAAGTAGAGGCAGGGCAGGTTGCAATAGACCTGGTAAAAAAAGATATACTCCAGGGATTGATAGTAGTGAAAAATGAACAGGTGATAGTTTCAAAAATGCAGAGCGGAAGCAACACTGTGAACACCGTGCTTTTCCTTAAGATGAGAAATTATCTGAAATCGCTGGCAAAGAATCTGGGACAAACCGAGATAGTCAGCGTGGCTTCGGTAGGAACCAAGAACGTAATAATCATGCTGAATGAGACTACGACTGAAGCGCTTTTGATAATGGAACGGGAAAAATTCAAGGAAGGGATAACCGCATGGAGAGAAAAGGAAAAACTGATTGCAGAAGATGAAAAAACTGCATAATTTTCTTTTTGAACCAAAAGCAGGAAACCTTGCCAAAACAGGCAAAAAAAGAACCTATTTAAACCTCACTTGAGATATATAACAAGCCAAAATACATAGCGATATTTATCGACGTGAAAAACAAAAACTTTTTAGTGGTAATTTTATGACAGGTTCCAGCGAATATACTGCAAATGACATACAGATTTTAGAAGGCCTAGAAGCAGTCAGAAAAAGACCTGCAATGTATATAGGCGATGTGGGAAAACGGGGATTGCACCACCTGGTCTATGAAATAGTTGACAACAGCATTGATGAGGCATTGGCAGGGCATTGCAAGAATATTGAAGTGAATTTGCATAAAGACGGTTCGGTAAGCGTCACGGATGACGGAAGGGGAATCCCCACAGAACTGCATAAAAGTGGAAAATCCGCACTTGAAGTGGTAATCACCCAGCTTCATGCAGGAGGAAAATTCGATAAAAACGCTTACAAAGTAAGCGGTGGGCTGCACGGGGTCGGGATTTCGGTAGTAAATGCACTAAGCGAAGAAATGACTGTAGAGGTACACCGAAATGGAAAGATATATGTCCAGACCTATTTGAAGGGAGTTCCGAAAGAAGCCGTGAAAGAGGCGGGGGAAACTAAAAAAACAGGTACGATAGTACGCTTTAAGCCGAGCCCGGTTATTTTCAAGGAAACGACAATCGATTATGAATATTTGAAAGAAAGACTGATGTAGCTTGGATTCCTTAATGGAGGATTGACAATAATCCTAAGGGATGAACGGGATGGAAAAGAGGAAAGATTCTTTTACGAAGGTGGGATAAAACAATTTTGTGAATACCTGAATAAGGCAAGGACAAAACTCCATGCCCCGTTTTATTATAAGAAAACAGTTGAAAACGTTGAAATCGAATTTGCCTTCCAGTATACTGAAAGCTACAATGAGATGTTGTATAGCTTTGTAAATGACATAAAAACAGTAGAGGGTGGAACACATATTTCGGGATTCAAAACAGCAATAACCAGGTGCATGAATGAATACCTGAAGTCAAGCAATGTGCTTAAAAATGACAACAGAATTTCGGGTGAAGATGCGCTTGAGGGGCTAACTGCAGTAGTGAGCCTGAAGGTACCGGAACCGCAATTCGAAGGTCAGACAAAAACCAAGCTCGGAAACAGTGAAATAAAGGGCATGGTGGATTCAGTTGTTTATGATTCGCTTAAAACATACCTGGAAGAAAACCCGGCAGAAGCAAAGAAGATATCGCAAAAGATAGTAAGCTCGATGGAAGCAAGGGAAGCTGCCCAAAAAGCAAAGGACCTGATTAGAAGAAAGAACGTGTTTGAAAGCAGCATACTGCCAGGTAAACTTGCAGACTGTTCGGAAGAAGACCCTGCAAAATCGGAATTGTTCCTCGTGGAGGGAGATTCCGCAGGCGGATCATCAAAACAGGCCAGAGACCGCCAATATCAAGCAATCCTGCCGCTCAGGGGCAAGATACTGAATGTTGAAAAGGCACCAATAAACAAGGTGCTTATAAGCGAGGCAATAAAGTCCGTGGTTCTTACAATCGGCGCCGGGTTTAAAGACGATTTCGATGTTACAAAAGCAAGGTATCATAAGATAGTAATCATGACTGATGCCGATGTGGACGGTTCGCATATCCGAACGCTCTTGCTTACCTTGTTTTACAGATATTTCAGGGCATTGATCGAAAAAGGATACTTATACATTGCACAACCGCCACTTTACAGAATCAAAAAAGGCAAACAGATAGATTATGCATATAGCGACAGACAACTGGAGGAAACACTGGCCAAAACAGAAGGAAAGGCAGATATAAGCAGGTACAAAGGTCTTGGAGAAATGAACCCGGACCAGCTGTGGGACACCACTATGGATCCGGAAAAAAGAACGCTTAAACAGGTAACGATACAGGACGCAATGGCTGCAGATGAATTGTTCAGCCTTCTTATGGGAAGCGAAGTGGAACCACGAAGGGAGTTTATAGTCCAGTATGCAAAGGAAGTGAAGAATCTTGACATATAGGTGATTTTCATGGAAACAATACTCCCAAGAACAATTGAAGACGATATGAAAGAGAGTTACATGGATTATGCAATGAGCGTAATTATCGGAAGGGCGATTCCGGATGTACGCGATGGTCTGAAACCAGTCCATAAAAGAGTGCTCTATGCAATGCATGACCTTGGAAACGTATATACAAAACCCCACAAAAAAAGTGCAAGAATCGTCGGGGAATGTATCGGAAAGTACCACCCGCACGGTGACCAGGCGGTTT
>CAZLMI010000054.1:286-6074 GCA_964560865.1 Microcaldota archaeon | reverse complement strand
CATAAGAAGCATGGCAACAGTCATTGGCCCTACCCCGCCTGGAACCGGGGTGCAATTCGCTTTTTTGAGGATAGAATCATAATCAGCATCGCCCTTTGTTTTATCCCCGACTTTTGTGGTTCCCACATCGATTACACATGCGCCTTGTTTTATCATGTCGGCGGTTATCAACCCCGGTTTTCCCACTGCAGCAATGACAATATCCGCATCCAGGGTATGCTCCCGGATATTTTTTGTTTTTGAATGGCAAATGGTCACGGTTGCATTCCTGTTAAGAAGCATGGCTGAGATGGGTTTGCCGACTATGTTGCTCCTGCCGACCACAACGGCACGTTTTCCCTCCAGTTGTATTTTGTAAAATTCAAGCAATTGTATTATTCCCGAGGGAGTTGCAGGAAGAAGAAGGGAATCTTCAGACAACCCAAGAACAAGTTTCCCGATGTTGGTCGAAGTAAAACCATCCACGTCTTTTTCAGGGGAAATTGACTCGATGATTTTTGTCGAATCAATGTGTTTTGGCAAAGGAAGCTGGATTATGAAACCATCGATAGAAGAATCGTTATTAAGCTTTTCAACAAGTTCAAGAAGTTTGGCCTCACTGGTTTGTTCAGAAAGCTTGAAGAGTTCGGCTTCAATTCCGATTTCATTGGCTTTTTTTATTTTTTTTCCTACGTACAATTCGGATGAAGGATTTTCCCCCATTTGTACGATTGCAAGCCGGGGTGGCCTTCCCAAATCAGCAATACGTCTTTTTACCTCTTCGAGCACTAAAGCTGCAGGCTCCTTGCCAAAAAGCGTTTTATGCATAAAGGATTATCGAATGTAACATTTATATTTATGTCAGCCGAAGCTATTTTTCACTTGTTTTTTTAGGAAGTCCTTGTTTGTTACCATTCATCATCAAGTATGCATCGCTCAAGGTGACGCCACCATTTGTTTTCGCCAGGGTAAATATGGATGCTGACACTGGTTCTGGTTTTAAGCTAAATTTTGCGCATGCTTCACCCAATGTAAATCCTTTTTTGCAGGATTTTCCTGCTTTTCCATCAACCATTTTTAACATAGTATACTTAACCATGAAAAACAATTTTTAAACATATGCATTTTTGAACATAAAAATAAACACATGTTCTTTTTTAATGTTTTGACGAATATATAATGCCTGATTGATATGACGCAAAAACTGACTCATACGCGACCGGGCAATTCTAGGGCAAATCTACAGCAACCAAAGTGGCATATAAAATTAGTTGTACTTGATTTTGACGGAACACTTACTAGAGTCAATGATGAAGCAGTACCTTATGCTAGACATTACAAAATTTCAGTCGCAAGAGCATTAGGAATGGATATGACAAGTTTGAGTAGTCTATGGAACCAAACTAGAAGACAACTCATGCTTGACCCAACAAAAGGCTGGGAAGAAAACGGGGTAGTTGATGGAAACCCAAGGAAAATGGTAGTCGCACCAATGACTGCGGATCCGTTAGTAGAATCAAGAGCGATTGCAAGACATATTCTTGAATCCAATGGATATTTGTCTTCTGAAGAAAATGGTGTATCGAATTTTCAAGAAGCAATATACAAACGACATTATCATCGTTGCCTGAAATTATTCAAACCGGACGCCAAATCATTTGTCGAACGGTTAATGTCACTATTTGAACATGTTTTAATTGTCACTAATTCAGGTACAAATGCAGTAAGAGAAAAACTTTCCATGTTGGGACTTGCTGCCTTGCCAGAAGGAATTGTAAGGGGGGATGCAAAAAAATACAAACCCCATTGGCAGGATGAACTTAGTAAGTTAAATGGAAACATACCCCCATTCATCAGCATTGATGGATTTGACCGGGAGGTATTATTAAGAAGGGGATTTTATGGAAAGGTATTATTGGGTTTGCTCCAGGAATTCGATATAGCACCGGAAAATGTACTTGTAGTAGGAGATATCCCGGAGCTTGATTTATGCTTGCCTGCACAACTGGGAATGCACACCATGTTGGTTGCCGGTAAAAACACCCAGGATTTTGAAAGACGATTGGTTTTAGCGCAAAATGGAGAGATAGTAAATACACTCACGGAAGGTTTGGACCTCATAACGAAACTGACAGGCAACGTATGAGCGTTACTTCCTCAATAACGCATATTGCCCATCTTTTAAAATCTATCCCAATAGAGTATAACTTCTGTTGGGCCTGTAGCTCAGCCCGGTTAGAGCGACGGTCTTATATGGCACGTTCTAATACACATATTAGAACGGGCATGAGAGCCTACGAAAGCCGTAGGTCCCGAGTTCAACAAGCTTTTTAGTAAAAAGCTTGACCAAAAACCTGGTTGCTAAAAAGCATGAACTAATCTCGGCAGGCCCAATTTTTGTTTTCAGTTTCGGGTTTTCAGTCTCATGTCCTGTGTCCGGTAAAATTGGGACTAGACGACGAAGTCGGCTGTAGGCCCAATTTTTCATAAGTCTTGAGTTT
The DNA here is from genome assembly GCA_964560865.1 of Microcaldota archaeon. Lineage (GTDB taxonomy): Archaea > Micrarchaeota > Micrarchaeia > Anstonellales > Bilamarchaeaceae > CAZLMI01. The sequence continues at coordinate 3,594 of CAZLMI010000054.1, read as the reverse complement.
TTCGTCATGGGTTTTGTACTCAGGAAAAATTGGAATCGACTAGATCATATTCCATTTTTTTACGATGGTTGAGATTGTTAGTTTCTCCAGGGCCCGGGTTGTGCATATGTATCTAATTGACTGTCAAAACGACCAGTTGCCAATGTTGCAAGCATATCCCAATCAGAACTTTGAATTAATCTTAGGTCACCATTGGATTTGGCAACCCGATCTTCAACCAGGTCCAATGAATATCTCTTAAAAAAATTTATGACCTTTGGATCAGACAACAATACGGTAGACTCTTTCAATAAATCTAAATCATATGGATGGTTCTCATCAGCCTCTTTTTCAGACGGATGGGTAACATAAATACTACGCGCAGTCCAAAGCTTGTACATTAAAAATAAGTCGGGTTCTGCACAGGCATGAACTTCACGTAATAATGTCCTTATTGCAGTTGTTCTTACCTTTTTATCAGGATGAGTGATATTCATATGGAATTTCAGCACATGTTCATGTCCATTTTTAACATAAAGAACTTCATCGTTTGAACCTATTACGCGTGTCGATCTCACCCTGACTGCCAGACCGTAAAAATCAGTTACAGGAAATAAAATTTCTGAACCTCTTCTTTCCAGACATTGCTTGAATCGTTCAAGTTTCGCCTTTCTGCCTGCAACCGTCATAGAACAACAAACGGCTCTTTCTACTGGAACATACTCAGTATTTTTTCGATCTTGAAACTCTTTCCATTTTGCATAAAATTCAGCATCTGATCTTAGAATGTATAAAATATGACAACGTCCAGGATTATAAAGACGTATAACCCTGGTTTCTCCATCCAGCGAGAATTTTCTTGGCTTGGTTGAAAGCATGGAATGCGATTTTCTCGAATAACCCAGATTTGTAGTCAACCGTCGATATCGGATAAATCTTTTTTGATCTTCCAAAATCACCTGAATTAAATGATCTAAATCATGTAAATGAAATGTGTGTGCATGCCCGCCTTCATTTCGACCCAATAAAAGTGAGGGAATAGACATTACCTTACAATCTGGAGAAACATAAGATAGAAAATAAGAACCATCAGACTGTTTTTTTATACGGGAATACAGATTCTCTAAACTGGCAAATTCAAGATCAACTCCTTTTGAAGCAAGATATAATTCAGCAACCGTACAATCAAGTCTATTGTTAGAAAAATTGCCGACAACCCGGGAAAAATCCCGATCACTGATTACTAATGATTTGCCACCCAGCCCACCATAAACCGGAATTAAAACCTCCCGACCATCCGAGTTTCTGATATAATGGTAATATCTCTCGTCCTCATACCAAACCAAACTACTTGATTTAAGTCCATCATATGTTCTTCCAATAATTCGAGCAACATCTTCCAATGGATGAGTATTCTCAGGAGCAGATGCAGATACATCAATAACCCTGAGCAATTCCCTTCCAGAAACCATGAAAAGCCCGTCAATCATAGTAACATCCAAAACCGGGGCTCGCGGATTTTTTCTTTTGCGACTCCAGGATTCCAGTTTATTTCTGGAAACACCGGTCAGTTCTGCAGCTTCAGTTAGTGTGTAAAAAGTATCTGGATTGAGTTTTGATTTGGCACAAGTTAAAATAGATGGATTTGATTCCCTTGGAAAAACAATTGGACAGATTCTTGTATATGGAAGGGTACTACTGATTTGTGATTTATTTTGAGTATCAACAATAGGAAGTATGTTTGCAACTTCTCCAGCCATTTTTGCCGGTTTTGAAACGGACATACCTGATTGTCTGGCTCGAGCAGGTCGCATTGAAATTGATTCGACCATTGAAGATTACACCCTTAGAAAGTAGAAAATAAAGTGTTACGAAGGGCATAAAAATGTATCATTTTATGTTAAAACATGAAGATAGGAGGAATACGAAAAAAATCATCCGTGATAGCATTACAAACGTCAGCCTTCTTTTTTTCTGGGTGGTTCGGGACAAGGAATTTCAAGTTGAGGTCTTATGTCGGGTTGTTGTCTCCGCCGTTCTTCTTCCCGGATTATAATTCCAATCTCAGGTTCTTGGGAACCGGGTGTTGGGGCCCGGAGGGGTTTCTCACGTTTCCAGGGCAAATGAACTGGATTGACACCCGGCAGCTCATCCGGACGTATTTTTCTTTTTGACTCACTGTCAAAATGCTGACCAAAAGGGTGAACGTGTAGACGTCTTGAAGGTTTTGTATGGCACGTCGAGAAATTTTGTCGCACAAAACATAAATTCATGTAAAAGTAATGTGAAAATGAATTTTTAAACGTATGTCACAAATATCAAATCAAAAACTTATTTCCCCGGGCACACGTATTGGTGGAGTTATCCAGGGAATAAACGGAACTTGCGGGGCATCAGTATCTGGCTGGTCTTTTGGAGCCCTTGGAATTGGAGGTGTTTTTGTACGGTCTTCAACTATGATTCCCCCAATTGTCGAAGGATATTCCTCGACTTCCCTGCTAAAACGACGGGGAGGTTGTTTATATCTGGCAAAAACAGTTTTTGCATTGACACGCTCCTGAAATTTTCCGGAATCAGCCCGAAACTTGGCAACAGAACAATTAGAATTCATAATAATAGGATGGGCGGCATTATTTTTTAAGATTATGCTGCACTGGGATATATATGAAAATAAATATTGCAGTATTGGCTTCAGGAAGGGGAAGCAATTTCCAGGCGATTCTTGATGCAATAGATAATTCAACATGCAATGCACAGGTAAAGGTTCTTATTACAAATAATCCAAATGCCGAAGCAATAAAACGTGCGAAAGCAAAGAAGATACCGGTTGAAATTGTTGAAAAGAAAAAATTCAAAGCAAGGGAAGAAATGGATGAAAAAATATATGAATTACTGGACAACTATGATGTTGAACTCGTTGTGCTTGCAGGATATATGCTGGTATTAAAAGGAAAGAAACTGCTTGAAAAATACAGGCATAAAATAATCAATATCCACCCGGCCCTCCTGCCGGCATTTCCCGGACTGGACGCGCAAAAACAGGCATTTGATTATGGTTGTAAAGTTTCCGGGGTGACCGTCCATTTTGTGGATGAAAGCCTGGATGGTGGTCCCATAATACACCAGGAAGCAGTTGAGATATTTGATTGCAATAGCCCGGAGGAAGTTTCAGAAAAGATACTCAAAAAAGAACATGAAGTATATCCAAAAGTGATAGATATGTTTGCAAAAGGAAAATTTATTGTAAACAAAAGACGGATATTGTATAAATTAGGATGAAACTGTAAAGATTAAAAATCAGCGGACTGCTTCATATTGTTGATGGGATT
>CAZLMI010000054.1:0-233 GCA_964560865.1 Microcaldota archaeon | reverse complement strand
GAAACATAGGTTATTGATTTGGGACAAAAGGAAACTTTACCAACACCCATCAAACGCTTGAAAAGATCAGTATCCTCGTGAGTAACAAGATCAAGATTGTAACCATGCACTTTGGAAAACGCATCTTTTGAAAATGCCATGCTCTCCCCGGCAATAAGCGGAATGCCAAGTTTGAGGGACATGCAGTATGCGGGAGAAAGAAAGTACTCAGAAAACGAGTTCTCAATAAAATT
>CAZLMI010000053.1:0-6154 GCA_964560865.1 Microcaldota archaeon | reverse complement strand
TAAAAAAATGCACGATTCAGTTCGTGGGGTGCAGGTTAAATTGTCCGATGTTTTACGTAAAAAAGAACCTGTTTCCAGAGTTGCCCTTGTGCAATTGGCAATTGATGGGACTGGGCAAGTCAAAGTTATAGAGTCGCTTTTACGTTCTGCAACTGCAAGCCTGGCCGAACTCGAAAAAGCCAGAACGCCAAAGCCGCCGGTTGCTACTGGTGCGGGTGAGACAACTAAAACAGGTGAAACTGCTCCTCCAGTAGAACAGAATTTGCCAGAATCAGTCAGATTAGAAAGACTTGCAGATTCAAGGAGGGTTCCAGTCCAATTTTTATATCGTTCTATTGGCCAACCAGAACCAGTTAAAGGTCCAAGTGGGAACTATGACCATACATCTGTAACTGCAAGTGGTATTGATGTGGTTTTGGAAGATTCGACAAAAAATGAAACCGATCCAAGTCGTTACGTAAGTAAACATATTTCAGATTATCGGGTTTATGATAAAGCTATTGCCGCGTACAGACCGAAATATCTTGAAAGTTCTTTCGACACTGTATTTATGTTTTTCCAAGAGGTTGATGGTAATACCTATCTATATAATCGGTCTTACTTTAGGTCTGATGCTCAGCCAAGATTTATTGGTAAAGTTGTTACTGGCCCGGAAGGTGACTTAATCGTTTATCAAACCAAATTAACCAGAAACCCTGCTGATAACTTGGAATTGGATAAAGATGAACGTGGGAAGCCAATCGAACTTTTCAAGGTTGTGAAAAGGGGATGGACATATGCCCCAATTATAGATACTACTGAAAGAGCATTGTTTATACAGCGTAATCTTGGTTTAAGAGTTCCTACACCCCACATTATTGTTCCCGTATCTGAACAGGGTTTAAGTGTAGTTGCGTCTCCAACACTCAAAGCAGATCGATTCTACTAGTCATTTAGCATTAATTTCAGTGATCAACTATGAAACTGGTAAAAAAACCACGTTCACCGTGGTATACTCGGGCAATTGCAACAATGTCATTCGCATCCGTTTTACTGGCGGGTGCTCTTAATAAAAATGTTCGTGCAGATAATTTACATGAGGTGCCTGGTATGGGAGAACCCAAAACAATTTCACCAAAAAAATCCAAAGGAACGGAATTACTTAATCAACATTTAGATGATTTGGACGCTATGTTAAACCGAATGTCTACTTGGGAAAGGCGGGGAGACCGGGAAGATACTATTCAGTCAGCATTTAATAATCTGAAAACTATGCATCCAGATTTGTTCAGGATCCTTTACAGGACCTCCATTTTCGTGCAAACCGTAGTTTCAAATGTTCGTAATATCTATGGGGACGATGTCAACCTTGCAGTTAGGGAATATTCGAGTTCAATGAATATCCCTATTAGCGATGTGAACGCAGCGAGAGAGGCAATAATATCCCGTTTTCGTTTGAAATCTCCTTCTTTAGTCACTCTTTACAATTACTTGAGTATTGGATATGAATCTGGAAAAAGAGATTTAACTGCCCTTGGAGTCAGGCCCGTTCGAGCTGCTGATTTATATTCCCACGAACCAATTGGTGCAGTTGTTTCTCAAGGAAGTGGTATTCAGGATATTCGTGTTTATAATCCATCAATTAGGAACATCGGAGGGCCCGGTAATGTCGGTATTGCAACCGAAGTAGATCTTTCTAAGAATATTGATATACAAAGCGCATTTCGTGGCAACGAAAAAAACATGAATCTTTTTACATCTTCATTTGAGGAAGGATATGGTTATGGTCTTAGGTATAACTGGAATTCCAATCTTAAAGAGGATAAGGCCGCGCAGGCACTTGCAGTAAAAATTGGAAATTCGCTTGATGCAATTACCAGTTCGAATGTTAATGGTGATCCGGAATTTGCTAATTTAAAAGCCAGATTAAAGAGTGGTGATTTAACCGCTTTGAAAGATTTGGAGAATATGACTGGAAATCCTCTGGGTCCTGCCTTGAAAAATGCTGCAAGAACCTTAGTTAGTATCACTCATGATGGGGATTTAATTAAACTTTATGGATTTGATTTTAAAGTTGTTGTTGGTTTTGGAAAAGTTCCAAATAAGGACGGTATTTCATTTTCCGAGCGGGCACGTATCTCTTTGGGTGTTGCATACAGTTATAATATTGTTAATATGCTGGCCAGGTACTCTAGCTTAGATCCAAAGGCAAATAAAATTACTGTCAGTGCAACCCCTATTAGTGGGCGGGCAGACCTTCTTTCCACCTCTATAGGTGCCAATTTCCAGCTTAGTCCAAGAAATAATATGGAGATTGAAATTGAATTGGGTGGGGTTAATTATAAAGCAGATGTTCCAAATTTAGGTAAATCCGACAAATTCTATTCCTATGAAAGTGGCTGGACATTTTTTTCAGTGCAGTCTATAGCATGGTACTTTGATGAGCGTAAAAAAGTAATATCTTTTAACCAGCCTAAAGGAGTGATTAAACTTTCACATTCATTACTACAGGGAACCTCTGGTCCTATGGGATCTCTGGACGAAGAAGAATTCAAGGTGCATGCAGGTAACTTCGCATTGGAAGGCGGAATTATGACTGGTACTGATGTGGGTAAATTCCAGGTTCGACTCGATACCTATTTGGCATTCCTGCTTGCCAACCAGGTGGTTTCTGAAAATGAGCAGTATTTTCTCCCTGGCGGACGGGTGCGCGGTGTTCTTAGATTAATGCAAAGGGATATTGCCAGACCGTGGAAAAAGGCATATCTTGATGCGGGTGGGGTCCTTACTGCAAGTTGTCAGGTTAGGAGTGCTCTTGAAGATAGGACTCATGAAGATGGGACAATAAAGCGCGGTTATGTCGTGCATTTGGATTTTGGTGTTGGCGGGGAAACTCGTCTTTACAATATTGACGGAAGTAAATCTACTTATATCCGGCTTACTATGCCCGTAGGTACAAGTGTTTCTTCAGGTGATTTGGCACCAGGTAATCTTGGGCCAAACCTTACTCGTATCGGTTTCATTGTGGATATGGGTATTAATTTTTAAGGTGAAAACTATGATAAAACAATTATTTTTAGGCTTTCTTTTTTTAGGTGTTCTTTTTTCAGTTAGTGCTAGTTATACTTATCTTCCAGGTACCAACTATCATTTTGATGCTTCAATCACTCTTGCTAATAATGATTTTTCCTGCGATCTTGTGAGTGGAACCCTGATATCTGGAACTCCCTGTTCTTCTTCAAACCCCGCCTACATCTGTCCAAATGCTCAGCTTAAAATAAAACCTTCGGTATCATCCTTTTGGGTTGCCCAAAAAATTCTTTCTCCATTTCCAAGTTCTGGTGCTGACCCGGGGTCACCTTGTTTTTCCGGTGCAGTTGGATCAATAAACTGGCTTTCATCAACTACGTTTGATCAGGAATACAATTTTGGATATACAAGTTTATTCACTTACGGAACCCAGCTTCCAAATCATCTTAATACTCTGGGTGGTCTTTCAGTTTTTAAATCTCACTGTTTGGATTATAGCGACGGTTCCATTCCTCCAAAAACATTTACTGATAGAAAAGGGCAGATTGCCATTTTCGGTAAAGGTGATGTTTCAATAGACATTGGAACTGGCAGTAAAATCCCCAAACCTCTTGGAAGTTCTTCATATGATCAAATCGTCGGATATCCTCAGGTTGGAACATTTTACATTTCAACTGAATTCAGCAATGTTAAAACTATGGCCATTACCTACCCAGATACTGATTCTAAAACTCTAAGGCTTTATTATTTTACCGAAACTTTACCTTCTTTTGATTCCCAGAAGAAAACCGCAGTGGTATATGTCAAAGACCAGCAACCTACACTGGCAATTGCACCATTCCCAAAAACTTCAATTACTGTCAAACCAGGCGTGGGTAAAGGAACCTGGCTTCAGATATATGCTTACAACACTGGCGATTTGCCAATAGAAGTTACCGGAGTATCAGCAACAAGCAAGAGCGGAATCGGTGAAAAGGTTACGCCATATTCTGAACTATTGGGCTGTCTTCTTTCTCCGCTCGGTCTTCCTTGCATTACGTCCAATGGTTTCAGCACAGCTGCACACAAGGAAGTAATACTTCCATCAACATCAAAGAACCTTTATGTCTGGGTTGAAGTTCCTGCTAAAACTGCTTTGGGAACGTACACTCCAGAGATGCAGTTTACATACACTTATTCTGGTATCGCATGTTCACAGCCCATATTCTCGACAAGTTATGTCCTTGTTGTCCAGGCGGATACTAATGGCTCCAATGGTTCTGGTGACAATTATACTGTTGCATTAACCCCGCCAAGCGCATCACTTCCTGTTGGTGGAACGCAGACTTTTACCACTCAATGTTACAAAAACAATATTTTATACACATGCAACAATGTCAAATACACACTTTCCGATCCATCAATTGGAAAAACATCCGGTGAAACAAACACTGGCGTTATTTTTACTGCAAACAAGCTGGGAAGCACCTCTCTTATTGCAACCGAAACACCTACTGCAACCGGAGTTCCAGTTGCATTTGCTGCTTCGATAATTGTTGGAAACAACAGCAATGGCAGCAACGGAGGCAATGGTGGGGATGATAAAGGAGCATGCAAGATTTCACCTTCTTCACTTTCTGTTCCACCGGGTGCTATAAGGAATTTTATAATCCAATGCCAGCAAAAGGACGGAAGTTATCAGGATTGTACAAGTGTTAGCTGGGATGCTTCTGCAGTTGGAACCAAACTCTATGAAAACAATTTCTTTGTACAAGTGAAATTCAAAAGTCCGCTTACTTCAGGGAATATCGTTGCAACTGTGGATGGGGGAAGCTGTACTGTGCCAATTACTGCTGGAAGCGGGGATTGTATTGAATTGAGTTAGATGTTTTAATTTTTATTATCTTTATATATCATATCTCTCAAGCAGTTTCGGAACATGCACTTCATAATCCTTTTCCAGATATTCTTTCAAATCGGTTTTTTCACCATGGATCAGGAATACTTTTTTCAATCCTTTTACTGATTTTGCAAACTGGAGCAGTTCATTGAAATCCGAATGTCCGGATATTTTTATCTGGTCTATTTTCATTTTTATTTCAATTTCCTCCCCGTCTATCTCTATCCTGCGTTCTCCATTGATTATTTTCTTTCCACGTGTGCCATCCGCCTGATAGCCTACAAATATCATTTTATTTTTGGGATTATCTGCCAATTTTTTTATATAAAACAGCACTGGTCCCCCACTAAGCATACCTGACGTTGAAACTATTACACATGGTTCTTTCAGCACGTCTTCCCGTGTTTTTGAGGTTGAACTGTGGAATGATTCGCTTTTGAACGGGTCTGAATCGCTCATAAGTATTCTCTTTTTGATATCTTCATTTGCATAATACGCATTATGCCGGTATATCCTCATGGTTTTGCCTATCATGCCTTCTATAAATATCCTGGTGGGTTTCATTGCACCTGAGCGCATATAATCATCCAGAGCCATCAATATCTCCTGGGCTCTTCCTACTGCAAAACAAGGTATTAGGACATGCCCGCCTTCATCCAGTGTTTCATTTATTGATTTTATCAGTTTTCCATAAGAATCCTTGAACGTTGGCAAGCTGTCATTCCTACCACCATAAGTCGTTTCCATTATCAGGGTATCTGCCCGTATTCCCATTTCAGCAGGTGCAAGTATCCTTGTTTTTCTGGTGCAGATATCTCCGGTATATAATATCGTGTTTTTATTGTTCCTGAGCTTTATCATTGCGCTGCCCATTATGTGGCCTGCATAATGCATAGTGATTGTAAATCCTTTTCTAATCGGTTCATGGTATTCAATTATTTTCGCTTCCTGCATTATGGCATTCACCTCATTTTGGGTAAATACCTTCTTTTCCTGGAGTTTGCAGTAATCCGCAAGCAGGACGCCCAACAGGTCGCGTGTTGGTTTTGTCATATATATATCTGGTTTTGTTTTTTTAAGAAATAAATGGGGCAGATAGCCCGAATGGTCAAGGTGTGCATGGCTGATAATAATGCTCTTTATTATCTTTTTTTCATCTATCAGCGGGTATTCCACTTTTTCACCAAGTTTTATGCCACAATCTAGAAGTATGCTTTTTCTCTGGTGCTCAATATGTATACAGCTTCTGCCGACTTCCCCGGCCCC
>CAZLMI010000052.1:0-6178 GCA_964560865.1 Microcaldota archaeon | reverse complement strand
TTTATATATTTTGGTGATTACATGGAAAAAAATATTCCAACCTCGATAAAAGACGGTTTTGCCGGAAGAAAGGAAGAAAAACGGCTTTTTTCAGCATACTTGAACTCAGTTATTTCAGGAAAATCAGTATGTGTTATGGTTATCGGACCTCCGGGGATGGGAAAGAGTGCATTGCTCAGGGAATACGCCGGAATGGCAAAAGAAGCAGGCAGTATGGTTATTGACCTGGCGGCAGGCAAAAATGAAAGTGAAGAAGAACTCACAGGAAAATTAAAGCTCGAAACCGAAAGAAAGCTGGGACTGGAACTTCCGGATTTAAAAGGCATAACCGAGGTACTGGACGATATAAAAAAACGGTTGCCCAATGAGCATAACGGAATGGTTATTTTGCTGGATGATTTTGATAACCTGGCGAAAGCAGGAGATATTCTGCAAAAAATGGAAAAGCTGGTTCAGGAAAAAAATGGGATTGGACTTGTGCTTGGTGCAACCAACATGATAAATGAATCCAGAGAAGCAAAGATCCTGAAGCTTGAAGGGCTTAACGAACAGGATGTAAGAAAAATGATGGAGAACGAGAACGAAAAGGACGGACCAAAACTCGGGGAAGAATTTCTTAAGATGCTCATAAATGATTCAGACGGAAATCCAAAAATAATCCGGATAATATGCGAACTCCTGTATGGCAAACTGAGAAAGGATGAGAAGGTGATAAGCAAGGGGCATTATCTGGTGAACATGCCACTCATAATGAGCCTGCTTTCAAGGGATTTTTTTGACAGAATGTATCTTGAAACACCAAAATCAGAAAGGGAGGTCCTGAAAAAAATATGCGAATCGGAAACATCTGCACATGTATCCGACATATCAAAAAAATTAAATAAAAAAACGGGCGCGATAGCACCGCTGATTATGAGGCTTACTGCACGCGGGGAGATATTGCGTGTGGACAGGGGAATATACAAACCATTTGCACGAATATTTTCAAGATATGTACTTGGAAGGGGATGAAGTAGACCAGTCAAGAGCGAATTCCCGGGCAAAATCTGCAACAATATCTGAGTCAACAACCAGTACCGAAGCCTCGCGATTATAGTTAAGTGCAGAATTACTGAGGTTATGTGAACCCACGATAACCAGTTTTCCATCAATGATGATAAATTTTGTATGAAACGATTTGTAGGTTCTTGATGCCCAGCGGACATCGATTCCCTTAAGCAACAGCATGGAGAACGCCACAGTATTTGTGGAAATATCCGGATCAAGCAACACCCGCACAGCTACACCGCGTGAATGCGCATTTTCCAGTGCGGAAATGACCTCTTCGGATGTAAATGCATACACTTCTATATCTATTGATTTTTCCGCTTTGTTCAGTTCGCTGATTATCTGATTGCCATTATTTGGGGAAAAAATTGACTGGACATATGGCGGAGGGAACAAAAGAAAATAAATCGCAAAAACAGAAATTCCGGCAATAAAACCCGCGAATAAAGAGCGATAGCTTACCATCCGCAGTGTAAACCCACCAAACTTTTAAAAATATAACATACCCAGAATAAAATATGCAAAACACCAGTTTAGGCATTTTAGAATCGTATATTGACCCGGAATTATTATCACAGATAAGCAACATAAACCCGATAGTGGTTTCGCTCGGAATACTCGGAGCTTCGATTATTGTTGCGTTGATAGTATTGTTCGTATTGAAAGTATCAACACACCATATTGCATCCAGAACAAAAACCGAGCTTGATGACAGGCTCCTGGAAACCGTGCAGCAACCGGTTTTTAGACTGATAATAATCGGCGGGCTTTACCTCGCAGTCATGAATATCGGATTTGATAATTCGATTGTCGGAATAGTGCTGAAGTTAATTATCACGCTCGCATATCTGGTTGGAATATTCTTCTGTGGAAAAGTACTCGATATCGTTGTCCATTATGGCCTAAAGGATCTTGCAGCAAAAACCGAAAGCAGCATAGATGATGAAATAATACCGATATTCCACAAAACAATGAACGCATTGGTTTGGGTGTTTGGAGTAATAATGATTATGGGTGCGTGGGGCGTGGACATCGCACCGTTCCTTGCAGGACTGGGAATTGCCGGTTTGGCGATTTCATTTGCATTGCAGAGCACGCTTGCAAACATATTCGCAGGAGTATCGCTTATAATTGATAAGACATTCAAGGTCGGAGATAAGGTCCAGCTGGATACCGGAGAACTTGGAACAATACATGATATAAGCCTTAGAAGCACCAGGCTGCTCACTTATGATAATGAAATAATCGTAATCCCGAATGATGCACTGGCAAAAGCAAAGATAAGGAATTTTACGCAACCCGACCACAGGGTCAGGGTGAGTGTAGATTTTACCACGGAATACGGAACCAATCCTGAAAAAGTTGTAAATGTAATTAGTGACTCAATAAAGAAAAATATAAGTGGGGTTTTGGAATCCCCCATGGTGGCAATTGAATTCATGGAAATGTCAGATTTCGCGCTTAAATTCACCGCAAGATTCTGGATAGGGGATTACAGACAGGCATACAACAAAAAAATCGAGGCGACCAACCTGATTTACAATGAACTGAACAAGGCAAAGATAGGAATCCCGTTCCCGACACGGACGATTTATATGAAGAAATGAAACAAAAAATTAGAAATATCTTGGTTCAAACGGTGCAGTATTCATAGTGCTCTCAAAGTTTCCTAGATAGTATCTAGTACAGCTCATACCTGTTTCAAATTGTACTAAAACAAAGTTGGGATCAACAACAATTGGACGAACAGCACCATCCGACCTAACGAACCCAAATATAATGGCATTAATATCTTGTATTTGAGAACTACCCGGAAGGGCAGCAATCACTATATGTTCCAAAATGAATATTTCCTGTTTTAATTTTCTCCCCAAACCTTCGATTGTAACTAAAAGAGTATCGGCAAATTTTTGGGCAGCAACACTTGGATTAGCAAAATTTCGCCTTAAGTTTTCAATGTCTGCATCTGATAAGGATCGCTTTCCTTCTGATCCCTCTCGTATAACACCAAATGCAACAAAAGCAGGTCGCAATGCAGCTTTCCAGTTTACACTCCGATTAACACAATCACGAATAGTCCTTGTAGAATTCATAGAGATATTTGTGTTTATGAATGTTTTTAAATGTGCGCATATTACATGAAGATAACAGTATCAAAGATTATTGGGTTATGATCCAAAGCTCCCAAGTTCTGGAAATGCACATTAAAACATATAAACAAGTACATTTTTATACGCTTCACAACACTATAATGTAATAGTTTTAAGGTGATTATGATTCAGGAACTGGGTATAAAAAGATTAAAAGCTGATTTTAAACCATCAGCAGTAAAAACGCATGAACCTGCATTAGGTAAGGTCATCGGAAGATTTTTACCTGCTATTGATGGGGGCAGAAGATCTTTCAAAGAAATTGCCAATTTATTAGATAGAACAGTATCGGGTTTAAGAAGAACTAGAATAGTTTCATTAGATGGTTCAGGATATTTTTGTTATGTTAATTCATATGGTGACAAAATATATCTCCCAGTAACAACTTCCAAAAGAACCGGCAGTTATGAAATTAGTGAGAGAGATTACCAATATATGAAATCAGATCATGAACATAGATGTACTGCACTTAGTTGGGAGGATGTTCAGGATAGGATGGCAAAACAAAATATTGATTTGCTATCTGCACAACTGAAATGCCCTCTTCAACATAAGCTGACGGAAGTCGATAATTTAACTTATTTCACATATATATCTCCGGGTGGTTCTAAAACACAGGTACGCGTATATAAATTAGGTCAACTAAGAGGTGCTGGAACTGTTTGGTGTTTTTATCCAGAAGATGTCGATACATTGATTTCTCTAATCAAAAAAGATCAACAGACATATGTGACTAGTGCTGAAGCAATGGATAGAATGGACTTTAAAGGAAAAGGAAATTTGGATGGTAGGACATTTTCTTTGGATGGAAAAAGATGGGAATTGCGAATATATCGGACTAGGGCATCTGCAGTAACGTACATGCGAAGAGATCAAGTTAAAGCATATTCTGAATGGTTGCGATTGTACAAGGAAAGAAGTACCGAGTATATTGCAATAAAAGATAAAATTTGTTCAGCTAAATCAGAAGCTAATAGAGAAATAGAATACAAAAGATTTTTATCTAATCTGGAAACTGTAAATGGAGAATTAATTGTCCGTTTAAGTTCTGCCTATGGTTTGGCTTTGCGCATAAGAGAAATTGATGGAGTTTATTATGTTAAAAAAGAACATGCCGGAGTATTGCGTTTTTTCTTAAGCATTACTCATCCACTTTCTAGAGTTAAAACAAATGCAATTACCAGACTGCTTTCTGAAGCAAGGGATTGTACTGCTGCAAATCCATTCTTAATGACAAAACTTTGGACTGCAAGGGATATTTTTGTAAATTCTTCGCACGTGGTTAGTGCTAGGGCAGTTAGATTCATAAAAAATCTGGAGAGTTTACTAAATGATGAAAGTGTGTTAAGTTTGTTTAAGAGATATGACCTCACCAGGTTAGAAAGAAGAATTACTGTTGGGAGATTAGATTTGAGATATTACTTAGCAAAAAATGAAGATTGGAATCACATTATAGCTATGGCGAACAGGAGCAAAAATGATAATGATCCAACCGCATATGCTTTGAAATAATCAAATATTTCCGCGATCCTTTCGAAATCAGGGGGTTCATTCGCAATTATTTCCGCATGTGTAAGAATAACATATAATTATCTTTAGTGGTTATTTCATTTTCAGAACTCAAGATCATTGGATTATGATCCAAAGCTCCCAAGTTCTTCCTCACTTCGTTCGTCAGAATTCAATCGTCAGCTATGCTGGCGAGCAGTTTTGATGAGCGTAGCGAATCAGAACTCAAGATCATCATCATCGTAGTTGCCTACTCAGAAATTGGATACCTCATCATACAAATAAAATAAGAACAAAGGAAAATAAAAATAGATCAGATTTTTATAAAAAGGAATAAATAAAAAAAAAAAATAAGAAAAAATCAGAGATTAATCTTTAATCCCAGCTCTTTCTTCAATTCGCGGTATCTGTTTCTGATAGTCACTTCTGTAACTCCAGCAACATCCGCAACCTCTTTCTGAGTTTTCTTTTCACCGTGCATTGCACTTGCGATATACAATGCGGCGGCTGCAACACCGGTCGGACCTCTGCCCGAAATCAGCCCTTTCTTAAGCGCTTTCTTGATAAGCTTGATTGCATCCTCCTGAACTTCACCTGAAAGTTTCAAAGCAGTTGCAAACTTGGGCACATATTGGGCAGGATCGGTAAGCGGAACATCGACTTCAAGCTCGGTTTTCAGGAACCGGTATGCTCTGCCGATTTCCTTTTTCTCGATACCGCTTGCACGTGAGATTTCATCCAATGTTCTTGGAATTCCCTGAATTCTGCAAATGGCATAGATAACTGCGGCAACAACGCTTTCAATCAATCTTCCACGAATTAATTCTTCCTTTACTGCCCTTCTATATAACAATGCAGCGCTTTCCTTTATATTTTCAGGAAGACCCAAAGAAGAAGCAACACGGTCAAGCTCAGCAAGAGCAATAACCAGGTTTCTTTCCATGCTCGTTGCAATGGAAACCCGTTTATGCCATTTTCTCATTCTGTATAACTGAGCCTGTTTTTTGGGGGAGATTTTCCCTCCACGAATATCACGATTATACTGGTCGATTTCAGTGACAAGACCCTTGTTAGGTCTCATATACTTGATTGGAGCCCCACCACGCGCCCGTTTGCCTTTTTGTTCTGCATCAAAAGCACGCCATTCAGGACCAAGATCCTGGATGTTTTCGGTGATAATCAAACCACAACTAGCACATAAAAGTTCTCCTTTTTCATAATCCCTTACAAGACGCTTGCCCTTACATTCCGGACAGACGCTTACCGAACTGCTTTTTTCTTCTTTAACCATTAAAAAACCTCTCTTGCGGGTATAGCAACTATTAAAAACGTTAGGTTAAATTGTGGGTGCATGGTATTTAAATACTTTTCGGTTACCTGTGACCCATTAAACCGGATAAGTCAAAAAACCAAAATAGTGATGCTTTTTAATTATTAATGCTCAACAATCTGGAATACGTGCTGAGCCAGCA
>CAZLMI010000051.1:309-6234 GCA_964560865.1 Microcaldota archaeon | reverse complement strand
CGTATTGGTCATGTTGCAGAAGCCCAGATACTCCAGGAAATCGGCGTGGATATGGTTGACGAGAGTGAAGTGCTTACGCCGGCGGATGAGGAATCCCATATTGATAAACATAAATTTACAATTCCGTTTGTTTGCGGTGCAAGAAATCTGGGCGAGGCGCTCAGAAGGATTAATGAAGGCGCGGCAATGATTAGAACAAAAGGTGAACCTGGAACTGGCAATGTTGTGGAGGCGGTTAGGCATATGAAATGCATGAACTCCCAGATTGCAGAATTGGTTTCATTGCAGGATGACGAAAACGTCCTCAATAAAAAAGCAGAAGAATTTTGTGTTCCATCCGAATTAGTCAGAAAAACAATTGAGACGAAAAGGTTGCCCGTGGTCAATTTTGCTGCCGGTGGCATCGCAACACCTGCTGATGCGGCGCTTATGATGCAACTTGGTGCTGACGGGGTGTTTGTCGGTTCGGGCATCTTCAAATCCTCCAATCCTGAAAAGTTTGCCAAAGCGATTGTGGAAGCTACAAAACATTACGACAATCCAAAAAAACTTCTTGAAGTTTCACGGGGTTTGGGGGCTCCGATGCACGGTACCGATATCAGCACTCTTTCCAAAGAACAAAGAATGCAGGAACGGGGAATATGATGAAAGTTGGCGTAATCGGGGTTCAGGGTGCGGTTTCCGAGCATTTGGATATGGTCAGACAATGCAATGCTGAACCACTGTGGATTCGAAAAGCATCTGATTTGGACAATGTTTCCGCACTAATCCTTCCTGGTGGAGAATCGACAACCATCAGCAGGCTCATGGTAGAATCGAATATCTTTGAAAAAGTCCGGGAACTCGGAATCGGTGGCTTGCCTGTTTATGGGACCTGTGCCGGTCTTGTTCTTTTGGCCAAAGAAGGAGATCAACAGGTTGAAAAAACCAATCAGAAGCTGCTTGCACTGATGGATATGAAAATATGTCGAAATGCCTTCGGCAGCCAGAGAGATTCCTTTGAATCCGAACTGTCTTTTGAGGGAATCGGAAAATTTCCGGCCGTGTTTATACGCGCCCCTACAATTGAAAAAGTTTGGGGAAACTGCAAGCCTCTTGCTTTTTATGATAAAAAAACCGTAGCCGCTGTTCAGGATAACCTTTTAGTAACTTCGTTTCATCCTGAATTAACTAATGATAAAAGAATTCATGAATTCTTTTTGGATTTTGTAAGGTGAATATATGGTTGAAGGAAAAAAATTTGTTGTTGTGGTGCCTGCCAAGGACTATGTTTTCTCTGAATTTGCACTTGCATTGAGGCTTATGAGATTCCCGCCCAATTCCCAGGTGGTTTATGCTCTTAATAAGAAGGAGGCAAATACTTCCAGAAATGAAATGGTTGAAAAATCGCCCCCTGATTCAGATTACGTGCTGTTTCTGGAGGATAATATCCTTTTGCCACAGGATGGTATTGAAAGGCTTTTATCCAATGATAAGGATATCGTGGCTGCATTGCATTTTCAGTCCAATGCTCCGTTTTCCCCGCTTTTGTTTAAGGCAAATGCCAAAGGTAATTACTCCCCGCTTTTTGATTATGAAAATAACAAACTACTGGAAGTTGATTCTACCGGGCTCGGTGCCCTTTTGGTCAAGCGGAAAGTATTCGATAAACTAAAGAAGCCCTATTTTGAAGCGCATCCGTTCAGTTTTTTCAAAAAGGCAAAGGAAGCGGGTTACAAGGTATACTGCGATACTTCTGTTAAATGTCATTCCATGGGAGTGAATATGATAAACGAAGGTGTTTGGGAGAATATCAAAGAGGATGTTAAAAAACAGGCCAAATAATTTTTCCATCACTTTCTATTTCTTTTTTTCTTTGGTTAATCCGGCAAATATAGCTATATTTATATCCTTAAGCTGAAATGGTTCTTAATGGATCAAGTGATATCAGCTGAAAATCTGACTAAAATTTATCCAGGCAAGGTTACTCTTTATAATTTTTCAATGTTTATCGATGCCGGGGAAGTAGTCGGATTGTTGGGTCCGAATGGTGCAGGCAAAAGCACATTTATCCGCATACTTGCAGGTATGGAATCTTCTGATTCAGGAAAACTATTGCTTTTTGGAGAGAATCCATCCAAGAAGAATCTCAGGCTTATTGGTGTTGCGCCCCAGGACAATGCAATTTATGTTTTGCTTACATGTATGGAAAATCTTCTTTATTTTGCTTCATTGTACGGGATTTCCGGCAAAAAGGCAATTGAAAAAGCAGAAAAACTTTTGCTTGACCTGGGTCTATCGGACAAAAAACACGTGCAAGCCGGTTTTTTAAGCGGTGGCATGAAACGGAGGCTTAATTTGGCATGCGCACTTATGCACGATCCAAGAATCGTCATTCTTGATGAGCCAACAACCGGCCTTGATCCTACCAATAGAAAAATAATGTGGGATATGGTTATGAAGCTGGTCCGTGAAAATGGCGTAACTCTTTTACTTACCACCCATTACATGGAAGAAGCTGAAGCATTGTGTCGTAAAGTGGTGTTCATAAACTCCGGTCAATTGGTGGCAGAAGGAAGCCCGGAATCTCTCAAAAAAATGGTTGGCAAGGAGATAGCCAAGCTCACAAGCGTACCTGGCGAATATGCCGGTCTGGAACCTTTGCTAAAAAAAATAAAAGGTGTGGAAAGTGTTACTATAACCAAATATGGGATTGTAATCGAATCGGATGAAATTTCATCAAAGGTTGCAGAGATAACGCGCATATTTGGTAAGCATGATGAGAGGATTATAGAATTTTCCATATCCAAACCTTCACTTGAAGATGTGTTTCTAAAACTTACTGGCAGTGAATTAAAGGAGGCTGTTAAACTTGGAATTAAGAAGTGAACTTGGTAAAGATGCGCGACAGTTCTTCAGAGAACAAAGGACGCTTATTCTTCTTTTTGCAGTTCCAGCCATCGTCCTGCTGGTGCTTGGCGGTGTTTTCGGAAGAACCACTGCTGAAATAGGCGGAACTACTATAGGTGTTTGTAACCTTGATAACAGTACCGCTTCAAATCTTTTTATTTCCGGCATGGTAAACAATACCCGTTTGATTGATTATTCAAGTAATCCCAACTGCAGTTTATTTGCACAGAAAGAAGTTGGTGAAGGCAGGGTTGCAGCGGCCATTATACTTCCGGCTGGTTTCCAAAGCGGCATTGAAACCGGGGTTTCCCAAAATCTAACGGTTTATGTTGATAATTCAAGAATTCAAACTGCACCATCCATAGAATCATTCATAAAAGCCGTGGTACAGGACACGGGTCAAAGGATAGGCATACAATTTATCCTTGGTGTTTGGGGAAAACTGGACGATGCAGCCCTGCAACTTAATGGTTTAAGCGTAAATCTCGGCAAAGGAAGGAACGAATCCATTCAAATGAAGTCCGATCTTAACAAAACGTCAACTTCACTTAAATCAATAAATTTCAGTTATGTTCGGGAAGAACTAAATAGTGCCAATTCAACAATCATCTATACTCTAAATACCCTTCAAACCGCAGAGAAGAACCTAAGTGAAATCGAATCCAGTTTTGCAAGTTATGATTCTGAACTTAATCAGACCGAGAGCGACCTGATGGTCATAAATAGAACAATCTATAATGCAAGTTCCTATCTACTAAATACCTCTAGTGTAAACTGTTCTGATCCGCTTTTTTTTACCTATTGTCTTTCATTGAACAGTATAAACTCCACGCTTGGTGCAGTAAAAATCTCTGTTGAAGACCGGATTATGAAAGTCAGGGCTGCAAGAGCCAGCCTTGCAGATGCCAACAGGACCATCGGATATTTTAAAAGTTCAATTTCCGGGGCAAAAACAGGTGCCGCAGATTCATTGGGGAAAATAAATAAGATGAATTTTTTTATTGATAATCTGGAGAATAGTCGCGATGATGCATTATCCACTATGAAAAGCATGGATTCTTCACTTGACCAGATTATAAACCAAAGCTTTGAGCTCGATATAATTATTTCCGGAGCAACAAAACAAATAAAGGATATAACCTCACGAAAACCGGAATCAGTCATTTCCCCCATAATCATGAGCCCGAAGTACCTTTTTGGAAAAAGAACCTTCTTTGATTTTCTTTTGCCCAGTCTTCTCCCGATGATTTTAATGTTTGTTTCACTTTTCCTATCATCAACATCATTGGTTAAGGAAAAGAAAAACGGGTTACTAACCCGGGTTATGCTTTCACAGGTTCATCCCCTCGAGTATTCTGCCAAAAAAGTAATCAGCTATACAATTGTTCTTTTACCAGAAGCACTGCTGCTTACCCTGGTTGCATCGT
Source organism: Microcaldota archaeon (assembly GCA_964560865.1). GTDB lineage: Archaea > Micrarchaeota > Micrarchaeia > Anstonellales > Bilamarchaeaceae > CAZLMI01. The sequence goes on along the minus strand of CAZLMI010000051.1, from coordinate 1,918 downwards.
TTGTTTATGGGAGTTTTTCAGTTGTTGATTTTGGAACGATACTATTTGTTTTTGAAACCCTCACCCTTCTTATCATGGCATTCACATCAATCGGGGTTGTTATCGCAGCTTATTCTGAATCGGAAGTAACTGCATTTTTGGCATCATTGGTTATCGGACTTCCGCTTCTTTTTCTAAGCGGTCTTTTGTTTCCCTTTGAATTCATGCCATCCATTATTGCTTCGATTGGCCAGGCGTCTCCGCTTACCCAGGCAGTGTTTAGTATGCAATCAGTAATGCTTTACCATTCACCGCAGCAAATCGGTTTTGGCATTCTTTTGATTTATTCTATTATGTTTACGGCTATTGCTGCATTTTCACTAAAAAAAGCCAGATGATTAAACATTGATTCTCAAATGCACGATAACCATACTAATAATCCATACTGGAAGAAAGTAGTAATACGGAGTTACTGAATTCATTGAGAATGCAACAACAAATCCGAGAACCAGCGGGAGTTCTGGAAATGCATATGCAAGCATATGCTGGTTTGTGCTTTTTGCAATCGGAATCACCCAGACCCACAGAACAACCATGTCGATAATTGCCAGCAACATCATTATTAGAAATACTGGCGATGCCAGCATATTTTCCAAATCAAGATTCTTTGGAATGACCTGCACATACATTGCACTGAACAGATAATTCAATATCAGCCAGAATAGCAATGCTATTGGAATTGACAGAAAATAGTATCCTTTGTTGGCATTCATCCTTTTACCACACCTATCGGCTTCATTCTTGCAACCAGATTGCTTATTCCTGCATCTGCGACACTTTGCACTACATCATCCACATTCTTATATGCATTTGGGGCTTCTTCAGCCACAACTTTTGGGGTGGTTGCTCTTACATATATTCCATTATTTTTCCATAGTTCGGCAGTTAATTTACTGCCATCATGCGTTCGTATTGCTTCTCCCCTACTCATTGTTCTTCCTGCGCCATGGCAGGTGCTTCCCCAACAAAGGTCCAGCCCTTTTTGATTTCCTACGAGTACATAACTTGCGGTTCCCATGCTTCCAGGAATAAGTACTGGCTGACCAACTGACCGGTATTTATTGGATAATTCCGGTCGTCCTGCCGGGAATGCACGTGTTGCCCCCTTTCTATGAACCATTAATTTTCTTCGTTTTCCATCCACGTCATGTTCTTCCACTTTTGCAATATTGTGCGCCACATCATATACCAGGTGCATCTCGTCACTCGTTCCTTTTCCAAATACCTGGTCAAAAGTTTCCCTTACCCAATGGGCGATTATGTGCCTGTTCGTAAATGCAAAATTCACTGCGCATTTCATTCCTTTCAGGTATGTCTGTGCTTCTTTTGTGTCCATTGGTGCGTAAACCAGTTCCTGGTCTGGCAGCCATAAATTCTTTTCTTTTGCCAGCCTTATCAGCGGGTTAATATTATCACTGCAAATCTGATGGCCATATCCTCGCGAACCACAATGAATCATTACAACTATCTGTCCTTCTTCCAGTCCAAATGATTTTGCAGTTTCTTTGGAAAATAATTTATCCACTGTTTGTATTTCTAAGAAATGATTGCCTGCCCCCAGGGGGCCGAA
>CAZLMI010000051.1:0-299 GCA_964560865.1 Microcaldota archaeon | reverse complement strand
CCGCGTTTTTTTGCCGTTGGAGTCACAGCTGTCGGATCTGCACCCTCCATTCTTCCATATTCTTCCGTAGCATCCCGGTCCTCTTTTCTTCCATATCCTTTTTCTATTGCCCAGTCGATACCATTTATTACTGCTTCGTCAAGTTCTTCATGTGTTATTCTTATCTTTGATTCACTGCCTACTCCGGATGGTACGTTTTTGAAGAGCAGGTCACAAAGTTCCTTGATTTTTGGACGCACCTGGTCGGTTGTTAATGTGGTAGTTAGTAGTCGAACGCCACAATTAGAAACAATTATTCC
>CAZLMI010000050.1:2756-6380 GCA_964560865.1 Microcaldota archaeon | reverse complement strand
CAATAACGTTGCCATACTTTCCAGGTTACCAGTCTACAATCGTTCACAATTACAATAAACTTTTAATTCCTATCCAACAACAATATTCCTTACTTTTTGGGCCCTTAGTCGAAATTGCGTCTAAAGTTCCCGGTTCCGGGTCTTGAGCGCTTACGACAATGGTAAGACGTTACCTTGACATCTTTGAAGGAAGAGTTTTGATCAAACTTTTCCTAAAAGTTTGAATGGTAAAGACCACCGGTCCGATTCCGGTAGGGCCCAAAAGTCGTAAGTTTAGCGTTTTGTGTTCTGTGTTTTGCCTGAGGCAAAACAGTCTCGGGTGTTGTATTCAGTTTACTGCCGTGTGTCACGCGTCTTGAGTTCCGGATATCAGATTTTCCGTCTTTGGGTCTCCTCAGGTTTTTATTACTTCTCTTTGTTCAATCTATATGACAAAACTTACTATGAAGGCGGCTCAAAAGCCGCAAACATCCAAATCAGGTAGTAAATCTAATTTGAGGATGAATAAGCATGAGCTCAGGGCAGACCTGATTTTTGTAGTAATCTCGTCTTTCCTTTCAACGTTAATTGTTTTCTTATTCGATATCCACCAGTCATTTTTCCCGGGTGCGAGCTGGCTTCCGCCAAGCAAATATCTTTTCTCCGATCCATTGCCATACTATATTCTGGTTCCGTTTGGGACGCTGCTCGGTTTTTTTATATTCAAGATTTTGTTCTTTGCATATATCGAAGAGGAAAAAGCCCTTGGGCGCTCAAAAAAACAATCCACAAGAAAGCGGTGAATTGTTGTATTTTAACACAACATATGGGTTTATAAATTGTTATAAACAATAATTTATTGTGGATTGTGCATCTGTTGCACCAAACCCTGTTTTGGTACCGAGCAACCATCAAAACCAGGGTCCTCCGCTTTCCCGAGCGGTGAATCGGCAGATGCCTTTCACAAAAAAACACTTATTACTACTATATTTATAAACATTTTGATACACATTATATCACATATGGTAACCATTAAAAAAGATAAAATCATGGTTCGATGCGAAGATGTCCAATTCGTGGAAGAAGACTGGGGACATGTTCCAGAGAATACCATTGAAGAAATTTTGCACCTTTTTTATAGCTGCCCGTATTCAATCAAGGAGCTTTCCATCCGATTTAATCTTCCAAAGCCGCTTGTACTGCGTATTATCAGTACTGCTGCGAGTCTGAGAGCATAATTTTCTGGAATATTATATCTTATTCCTTATTTTTCATTGCCTTTACAAATTCGGAAAATAATGGTGCCGGGGCTTCCAGCCTGCTCGTTAATTCAAGATGCGCCTGGCTTGCAACCCCGAACGAATCCTTCCATTCACATATTTCAACAATGTTGTTCTTTGGATGCACACCGGAAATAATCAATCCCTTTTCTTCCAGTGTTTTCACATAACCTGGATTAACCTCCCACCTATGTCTATGCCTTTCAGATATTTTTTCCTTTCCGTATGCCTTAAATGCAAGGGTTCCCTTTTTCAGTGCACATTCATAAGCACCAAGCCTGTTTGTTCCGCCCATTTTTGATATCTGCTGCTGTTCCGGAAGCATGTCAATTACCGGATGCGGCGTTTTCTTTTCAAATTCCGTTGAGTTTGCTTCTTTAAGTCCGCATATATTTCTTGCGAATTCAATTACCATAAGCTGCATACCGAGACATAATCCCAGGAAAGGCAGTTTGTTTTTTCTGCAATATTCTATTGCATTTATCTTGCCTTCAATTCCCCGTTTCCCATAGCCTCCCGGCACGATTACGCCATCATATCCCTTTAGGGCTTTGGCTGCTCCGTCGGGGGTTTCAAGTTCGCTTGATTCAACCCATCCTATTTCAAGTGCACAGTCATGTTCAGCACATGCATGCACGAGCGCTTCTTTGACACTTACATAAGCGTCTTTTACTGCGATGTATTTTCCTACGATTGCGACTTTTATTTTTGGTCCTTTTGGCTTTAGTATCCTTTCAACCATTTTTGTCCATGCTTTCAGGTCCTTTTCCTTTTTTGTATCCAGATTCAGGTTTTTCGCAAGAATATCATATATGTTCTGTTTCTCAAGCACAATCGGCAGTTCATATACTGTTTTCAGCATCGGGTCATCGAATATTGCGTTTTCATCCACATTGCAGTAATCCGAAATCTTTTTCTTTGCCTCTTCTGTAAGTGGTTCATGGCCACGGCATACGATTATGTTCGGCTGTATTCCCATGCTTTGCAGTAATCTTGTTGCATGCTGTGTTGGTTTTGTTTTTAATTCTCCTGGGGAAAGGCTTGGTACATAAGTGAGTTGAATAAATATCATATCCTCTTTTGGAAGTTTGAAATTCATATGTCTCATTGCTTCTACAACATAGCTGTTTTCCAGGTCCCCAATCGTACCGCCGATTTCTATTATCACTATGTCTGCATCTGTTTTCTCTCCTGTTTCCACTATCCTTCTCTTTATTTCGTCAGTCAGGTGCGGGATAAACTGCACATCCCTGCCAAGATAATCCCCTTTCCTTTCTTTTTCTATTATTGCTGAAAACAGGCTTCCTCCGGTTATGCTACATGCGCCCGGGATTGACATATTGAGGAATCTTTCATAAGTGCCAAAATCCATATCCACTTCACGGCCGTCATCCAGAATGAAAACTTCCCCGTGCCTGAAAGGATTCATTGTGCCGCAATCCACGTTCAGGTAGCCGTCAAATTTTATTGGCAGGACTTTATATCCCCGTGATTGAAGTATTCTTCCTATTGACGAGCTGACAATTCCTTTTCCGAGCCCGGACATTATAGAACCAGTTACAACTATATATTTCGTTTTTTTAGATTTCTCAGGCATAGGATATATTGGCAATACAGATTTAAAATACTGTATGTTTTACGAGGTTGTAGTCTATCGCGACACCTGGAATTTAGTGTTAGAGTAAGTTTTTAAATGATTTTATACAATATGTTATTTTATGACAGTATACTCTAAGCGCGGGTCAACTGACGCCAGGTCCGATACATTTCGTGCCAGACTTCGTTCATTGGGTCAGCCCATTCCGGATTCCCTTGTTGCCCGTCTTGATTTTGCGCGTTCGGTATGCTCCGCCTTTCCTGATCAGTCTTCATGGTATGTTGATATGGACAAATTTCGGGAAACCATTAATAGCGGTTTAATTCAACTTGCCCGTAGTGGGATTTATCCGGACAAAACCTCCTTTCTTAATGGTGGTAATCTTTTTGGGGAAGCGTTATCCGATTCTGGTTTATTCGGACTTGTTCATAATTCTGCCTTTACCGGGGGTCCTTTGCTTGGAAAATATGAGTTTAATGGGGTTCCAGTTAATCTTGCTGCACTTACTGACGGTCCGATGGTAATTGGTCTTTATGATGCCGGTTCATCATTAATACTTGTTGATGCTGCGGCTATTCTTGATACTGCTGTTTGTCGTTTGAATTTCATTCGTTATCACGAACCCGAGTATCTTTCGGTTTTGCTCGGTAAAACCAGTTCTGCGTCGTCAAAAGAATTAATTGGTAAAAGGCTTAGTTCTTTGGTTGACACTGCAACTATTGATGAATCGCAGGCATACCTGATTTTGGAGCAGCTTGTAGGTCAAAA
>CAZLMI010000050.1:0-2746 GCA_964560865.1 Microcaldota archaeon | reverse complement strand
CTCGAGACTGAATCTGCATTCATAATTGGGTTGTATCGTGCAATTACGTTAAGGACCATTGCGCTTTTTGTTAATTCTATTCATGATTCTGATGAGCTGGTGCACACCTTGAATCTCTGCAATGCCATCGCCAGGTCAACAGTTATTCTGCAATCGGCAATACAATCCGAATTCTCAAGGATGGTGCGTGCCAATCATATTTCCCCTAACGGGTTGGGCGATTATTTTACCCGTCATTACAATTGGTTGGTACTTGTTGGCTGGTTTGCAGATATGGCATACGGTGATCCGCTCTATCGCATGGCTTCAATATGCGAGTTAATTCTATCTGATGCCGATAATGGGACTGCGGCACATTTCAGGCAATATGGCCTGCCGCATATCGGACGGGGAATTACGCGGGCATATCCGGAAGACCAAGCCGTAACGTCATTCCTTCAGATTGATGCCAATCGCTTAAGGGAAGTGGCAAAAAATGTGCTGGATGATATACTTGAGCATGCTGGTCTTCCACCCTTCGGTGTTCTTCATCCTGATATTGAATCTGTTTTCAGGAAAATACAAAATACGACATTCATCAATCAGGATACTCTGCCCACAATCGTGTGGGTGATGTGTGGACGCGAGTACAGCTAATAATTTAAATCTCATTTATCAATATCTATCATGGAATATACGATTTCTACTTTAGGAAGCCATTCTGCCCTGGATGTCTGCGAGGGTGCAAAGAAGGAAGGATTCAAAACCCTTGTTGCCTGTCAGAAGGGAAGGGAAAAAACATATTTGCAGTACTATCTTAATCGTAAGCGAAAAGCAGCAGGCAAGGCGCAGTCAGTGGGTTGCATCGACGAAGTCCTGCTTCTCAACAAGTTCGGCGATATTGTCGATCAGAAGAACATCCAATTCATGCAAAAGCGCAATTGCATATTCGTGCCAAACCGTTCATTTGCAGTTTATGTGGGCTATGATAATATTGAAAACAGGTTTCCAGTCCCAATTTTTGGGAATAAATTTCTTCTCAGGGCAGAAGAGCGCGATGCAGAAAAAAATCAATATTATCTGATGGATAAGGCAGGAATTCGCAGGCCAAAGGAAATAAATTCTCCGGATAAAATCGACAGGCTGGTGATTGTAAAGGTCAGCGAGGCAAAAAGAACATATGAACGGGCGTTTTTTCTTGCGCGCAGTTATGAAGAATACAAAAAGAAGTCATCCGAACTTTTGGCTATGGGGAAAATAACCCCGGAAGGCCTGAAAAAAGCAAAAATAGAGGAGTATATTGTTGGTGCGCATTTCAATTTCAATTTTTTCTATTCAAAAGTCCACGAAGAGCTTGAACTTTTAGGTATCGACACCCGTCGGCAGGCAAATCTCGACGGTTATCTGCGTATGCCGGCAGATCAGCAGCTTGAGTTATTAAAGTACCAACAGCCCAGCATAATCGAAGTTGGCCATATAGCATGCACCCTTCGCGAATCGCTTCTGGAACAGGTTTTCACACTTGGCGAGAAGCTTGTAGCTGCGTGTGAAAAAGAATATGCACCCGGTCTCATTGGTCCATTTGCGTTGCAAGGTGCCATTAGTGAAGAAGGAAAAGAAGATTTTGTTTGTTTTGATATTTCTTTCAGAATGCCTGGTTCGCCTGGAACAAGATTTACTCCGTATTCAGAATACCTTTATGGTGAAGGTATATCATTTGGAAGGAGGGTGGCCATGGAAATAAGAGATGCAAAAAAGAAAAAATTAGCAGGTCAGATAACCACTTAGTATCCCCCAATTGTGTATCTGCTTAAAATTCTGTTTGCTTTTCTTGGTTTGTCCACAATTAATGCGAACACACCCTCATTCGTATTTGAAGAAATTACTGAAAGATTTTCAACATTTATCTTTTCTTTTATAAGCATATTGGTAATTTCACTTACTGCGCCTGGATTGTTGGAAATTTTCACCACTATTGCATCATTTTCAGTTATGTCATAATTATTTTGCTGGAGGATTCCCCTTGCTTTTATGTGGTCTTTTACTACTAGTGAAATTATGGCTTTTTTCCCAACAATATCCATGTTGAGGCCGTCTATGTTTATATTATTTTTTCCAAGAATGTATGAAATATCTGCAAGTAATCCAACTTTATCCTCAGCTAATATATTTATTGTTTTCATATTGGTCACCTCCCGCATGTTTTTTCCATCCCGAGTAACTCTAAAGCAGGGTTACAACATCAGAACTTATGGAATCCAGACTATTGAATATCCTGAAACTGTCATCTGTTCCTGTTTTTACTGCATTGACCTTAGCCTGGTTAAACATTTTAACGAGTTTTATTTTCTCTGTTTTAGTCAGTTCAATTTCTTCTTTTTTAATCATCTCTCTAAGTGTTTTTGCTATGTTGACTACATTCATGCAAGAATGATTCATTTGGTTGTGACTGGTTAATTCATTTTCAAGTTCTGCCGTTAAAAGCAGGTACTTCATTCTTCCCGAAACAACATTCCCATCTTTTCCGAAAAACGTTTTTATGATACCGAGCATAACCATCCCCCCACATATAATATGTATATAGGGATTATATATATCTTTCTTTATTATAATTGTGTTATAACACATTTTATTTTAAAATCTTTCTATTTTATCAAATAATTTTCGTTAAATAACGTAGTTTGAACCTTTTTTACCTATGAATTTATCTCGGTAAAAAATTTCATTAGGAATATTATTTTAATATCTTCCAGACTTAATCTTTTTA
>CAZLMI010000049.1:0-6516 GCA_964560865.1 Microcaldota archaeon | reverse complement strand
ATATGCACCCATTTTGATTCTCCTATAAAATTGCTTAGAAAACATGCTGCAGTGGCAGAACCTGCCTCGCCAGTATTGGTAACGTTTCTGATGTCTCCATAAACCCCTTTCACCTGCTCATGAAATTCCGGCCACATGGGAAGCCTCCACGCCTTTTCACCGGATTTTTCACTTGCTGAATCAAGGGACCTTGCGAGCAGATCTTCGTTTGTAAAATAACCACTGCCAGCCCTTCCAAGCGCAACAACCATTGCACCAGTAAGGGTTGCAAGATCAAATATTGCACTTGGTTTTTTCTCAGCAGCATATGCAAGCGCATCCGCAAGAATCAGCCTTCCTTCTGCATCTGTATTCAGAACTTCTACAGTCTTGCCATTATACATTGTAATTACATCCCCAGGCCGCTGGGCAGAACCTGAAGGCATATTTTCCACAAATGGAGTAAGGGTAATAAGACGCACAGGAAGATTAAGATCAGAAGCTGCGCGAAGTATCCCGAAAACAGCCAATGCACCTGTTTTGTCGTATTTCATCTCTTCCATTCCCTTGCTTGGCTTTAGATTAATGCCGCCGGAATCAAAACAGACACCCTTACCAACAAGGGCGTAGAGTGGCAGGGTCTTTTTTGTTGAATTGTATTCCATCTGAATAAGACAGGGTTGCTTATCGCTTCCCTGATTCACTGCAAGGATACCGTGCATTTTCATTTTCTGCAGATCTGCCTTGCCAAAAACCTTCAGTTTAAAATTCCGTTCTGATGCGAGTTTTTTCGCTTCCTGCACCGCCCTTTCCGGAGTAAACACATTGCCGGGTAGTTCCTGCAATGAACGCACATAATTCTGCGCGCCTGCAAGGGCAAGACCTGTTTTAAGTGCCTTTTGCTCCTCTGCAGAATCACTGCACAACAATGTAACCTGATTCATCCTGAATATTTCATCTTTTTTTGTCTTGAAAAAATCATATTTGAAATTAGCGAGCAAAGCAGCTTCTGCAATTGCACGGACAATTTCCGGGCTTTCCGGTTTTTTTATCTTTGGGAAAGCAAGGGTGGAACTTGAAAGCCGGTTTGCAACACAATACCTGACAACAGTGCCGGTTGCTTTTCTGAAAGAATCAGGGCTTATCTCACTTTCCTTTCCAAGACCAACAAGCAATAAACGTGAATAACCTGCCTTTCCCTGGGTGGTAACGGAATATGCCTGCCCCGCCTTTCCTTCGAATTGCTCTTTTTTCATTCCAGCAATAAGATCTTCAAAATCCCTTATCGGCCTTTCCCCTTCCATAAGAAAAACCGCAAGCACTTCATCCTTTACAGAGTTCAAATTGGCTTTTGAAAGAAAAACTTTCATGATAATCCCATAATGGAAACACAGGTGGGAATTTAAAGGATTTTGGTGCAATATTTTTTGAGTGATACATATGAAGCACAATCGAGGAAATAGGAAATTAGTGAGTTTACCACCAAAAATAATCACTCACGAACGAAGCAATTTTTTAAATAAAACACCTTTGGATAGAATACCTGAAGTAGGAACTAACACCAATAGGACATGCAACCCAAGTTCTGAAACCCCAAGAGCAAAAGGTAAACCGACCAGCCCTAGATTAATGTTTAGACCGGAAGATGATGAATCATGTGGGCATGGCATTTGTACCTCATACATACCTACAGAAACCCTCCTTGGTGCAATAGACGCATTTAGAGAGGCGGGTTTTGGAAAAGTTACTTTAAGCAATGATTCGGCACCGGTCAATGAAGTTCGCGAATGCTGTGGAGAAAAAACAGCGCAAATGTTAAAAACAACCCTGGATGAGATTCATTCTTCATACCCGGGCAGTGATAAGAAATTAAGCGATCCGAGGATGAGATTGCAGAAGTTGTACAAAAAACATAGTTATCGAATGGCGGAAATAGCAGATTCCGGAGTGAAACGAGAGGAAAGCGAATCCGCTCTGGATTTTATTGCAAGGCTCGAAGCATTGGTAAAGCAAAAGTAATGAGCAGATTTTTAAGCAGAATTAGTGTAATCTTTTTGTTCTGCCAGTGATAGATAGATGGCGGATGAGCAGGTGTTTGGAATGTTCGAAGGAAATACAAACTGCAAAATCTGCAGAAAAGAATTGGATGATAAAAACAGAAAATCCAGCGTTGGAATGGATGGCTATACCTATTCATTCTGCAAAGAATGTTTCAAAAATAAAAAAGAGGGCATAGACAGAATACTGCAAACAAACAATCCGGAATAAGCAAAAAGCAGCACAACCTGTCCTGATTTTAACCGTGCATCTTTATTTATATTTTTTCAAACATCCCACGCACTTCCGAACTCGTGGTAATCTCGTCAATTCCCTTGTCTGAACGAAGTTTCTGCATCCTCGGAAATCTGAGTGCAAGGCCTTTTTCATCTTTCATTGCACAGGTATGCACCGGCGACTGGGTAATGTCGTCAAATGCAACTTCAACCACGTATTTTGGCGCAACCCAGAAATCAGGCTCCATTTTGTAATCAAGCTGGGACGGCGGGCTGTCGGTCTTTATATCCGAAAGCATTTCCTGAAGTTCACGCATTTCATCCTCAGTATAACCGGAACCCACCTTTGCAACTGTTTCCAGCCGGTTGTTATCTGAATTATAAACAGCAACAAGCAAACCGCCAAATTCGAATTCTGCACGCGCACCCTTTCCAAGATAGTATCCGACAATCACCGCATCTATAGTATCAACGGACTTGCCATAGGATTTTTTGAGTTTTATCCATGCGAATTTACGCTTGCCCGCAGTATAAGATGCGCCCAGGTCCTTTGCCATTATCCCTTCAAGGCCCTGCTCGGTTGCAGTTTTAAACATCTTCTCGAGCATTCCGCTTTTTGATATGAGTTTTGCAGCGCTTGGCTTCAATATAATGTTTTTTGCAAATGTTTTTTCCAGTTCTTTTCGCCTTTTTGAATATGGAAGCTGGGTCAAATCCTTTCCGTTCTTATAGAGAATGTCGAATACAAAAACGTTCAGCGGAAGTTCCCTGGATGCTTCCTCAATGCCGTGCTTGCGTCTCCGGTGCATTGTTTGCTGGAATGAGAAATACCTTTTCTTTTTTTCATTGTACGCCAGGGCTTCTCCTTCAAAGATAAGCTCGTCCTCGCTTAATTTTTTTACTGCGGCAACAACATCGGGAAACATGGGTGTCATTTTTTCCAGCTTACGTGAGTATATCTCGACGGAATCCCCGCTCTTATGGCATTGTAGCCTGAAACCATCAAATTTGAATTCAACGGCGCATTTTCCGAGCTTGTCAATTATATCTTTGGGAGTGCTTAAACGTTCTGCCAGTGCTGGCATGAGTGGTTTGAAAGGTCGTACTGCGAATTGAGGGATCTTCTCCGGATTGGTAAAAAAAACAGATGCGACATAACCCAAATCAGAACAAACATTATACGCCCGCTCCAAAGGTTCGCGAAGGGATTTGTCTCCTGTTTTCATTACTGAAAGTGCATCCAGAATAGTCGGATCACCAACGCCAAGCCGCAGCCGCCCCAGAACAAAACGGACAATAAATCGCGCTTCAAGCGAATTTGAATTATTAAGAAGTTCTGAAAGATATTTCTTTTTTAACTCCTGGCTGCCAGAACCGGAAGCCCGTGCAATCCTGACCAGGGAAGTATGAACATATACTATATCCATTTCTTTTGAAAAAAGGGATTGTTGTTGTTTCTTTTCAAACAAAGTTTCAGCTGTAATCCCAAGATCGCCGGTTTTTTTATAGAGCGACTCGACATGGTCTTTGGAGTAACCTGCAGAAGAAGCGATTGATTCCAGCGCAAACCGCTCACCCATTCCCAAATCAATGTCTTCGTATGGCGGGGCGAGGATACCCTGAAGAATGTAAATTAATTTATCGATTTCAGATGGTGAAGCCCGCTTGAAAAGTCCTGCAAGCAAATCTGTCATCTCAAGCCTGCCGGACCGGTTTTCAGTCTCTAGAAGAACTTTGGCAACTTCGGAGAACAGCAGCATGGACAAATTATGATGGGAATGTATTTAATCTTGATTCGCACAGAGTAGCATGAGGGAATATTATGAAATACGAACCTACAAATGAAGCAGTGGCATGGCTTAAGGAAAAGGGATTTGAACAAAACGAAATAAACCATCTGGCAGAGCTTTTGAACAGGTTCCAGAGCAAAATGAATGAAGGCAACAGCGAATTTATAAAATTGCCCAGAAATACCTCAAAAAAAGTCGGGACAGTATTTCATTTGTTATATTCAATAACTGATGCAGAAGGAAAACCGCTTTGTTTTGATGAAACATCAATACGAATACCCGGAGAAGCAAGAAGAAATTACAGAGATAATATAGAACTCGCAGAACTTGAAGACCTCATGGGAAAACTCAACAAGGCAAAATTTGCAAGAGGAAAAATGGATCCACGAAGAAGAAGTTAACGTCTGATTTCAAAGAAGTCAAATTCTTCCTTGTAATCTTCCCAGGTAAATTGGTGACGGGTTACTCTTGCACCAGTAGGACCGTATTTCGTCCATTCAAGCAGGGACTCTAATTTTTCTTTTTCACCTTCAGCAATGATTTCCACACCACCATCAGTACGATTTTTCACCCAGCCAGTTATATCAAGATGATCTGCTTGCTCTTTAGTATTTGCACGGAAGAAAACACCCTGAACAATTCCAAAAACAATGACATGAAGACGGGATTTCATGGCAATCTAACCTCCTGAAAGACTTTTTAACGCATCCATTGCATCCTGTCTGCGATCATAGGGCACCAATAAATGATCATGGAAATACGCAGAAAATGCATTGACAGAAATTCCTTTTGCAGCCAGTACTTTCGTGATTGCAGCAAGCAAACCTACGGCCATGAGATCAGAATGAACTCTTAGAGAGATAAATGCAAATGGATCGGAAACCGGAATATCAGTCATTTTTTCCACAATAGATTTCAATGGTTCTGAAAAAACCACGGTAAGCCCCTCCTTTTCACGAAAAATACAAAGAACGTGTTGCAGATAATCAGACAAATTAGTAAGATGTGATTCTGAAATTGAAGCAATGAAATATTTTTCCCGATTCAGTTCAGGCTCAATTGATTTCAATAATGTTTCAAGATGTGAGATGCCCGACATGATATCACGAATTTAACTCAGAGCAGTTCGCCCCTCGCCTGTTCGATCTGCATTCTTCCGACATCCTGTTTTCTCCTGAATTCAGGCAAAACGGAATTGGAAAAACGCAACGGAAGCAGTTCATCATAAATCGCTTCCATCATCTCAAAATAAGCGACTGCATCCTTTTTCTTACCATGACGTATTGACTCGTACATTTCGCGCTTGAGTTCCCCAATGGAATCCAGCAAACCGTTCAGATAGGAAATCTCATTTATACCCAATTCACCAAATGATGGTATTTTTCCGCTTTCAACTGCTGAAAAAACAATCCTTGCTTCGGCATATTCCTGAAGTATATGATTCATCTGGGATGGAAATTTAGCTTCCATTTTCATTATTTTGGAAAGCTCGGTTTCAGCCTCATCCAGATGTTTTTTTGCAGCTTTAAGATCATGAGCATGGAGAGATTTTATTGTATTGGAACAGGAACGAACGATAGTACGGCTTGCAACCAAAACTGCATCCAGTTCAGTCTCCTTTTCACTTAGCTTTTTTTCAATTTTTTCTATACCTAAACTTAAAGACATAATAAGAATAGGTGCAACAACCAATAAAAAGCTTCATTATGAATGCAATAGCAGTGATGATATGCATGTTGTCTTGTCAGTAGGCGGAAGCGCAGTAGTCCCGGAAGGAAAACCAAACCTCGAGTTTCTCGGAAAACTTATGAAAATCGTAAAAGAAAGCAAGAACAGCTTCGGGATAGTTGTTGGCGGTGGAACCCCTGCAAGAACATATGCAAATGCGGCAAAAGAGCTTGGTGCAAGCGAATTCGATGCTGATGAGATTGCAATAATGTCAACACGGCAAAATGCCAAGCTGGTTATTGCTGCATTCGGAGAAATGGCCTATCCGCACGTAGTAATTGATTTTGACAAAGCAAAGGAAGTCGCTGGAAATTACAAGGTAATTGTAATGGGTGGAACCATTCCTGGAATAACCACGGATACTGACACGGTGTTGCTCGCAGAAGCTATCGGTGCAAAAAAACTTGTGAATGTAAGCAATGTCGAGGCAGTCTATGATTCTGACCCAAGAAAAAATCCAAAGGCAAAAAAATATTCAGTAATGAATTATAGTGAGCTTGCGGAGCTAGGTGCAAAAAACGATACGAGAACCGCTGGCATGAATTTTGTTTTTGACATGGTTGCATGCAAACTTATCGCACGTTCGTCAATAGAAACGCATTTTGTTTCATGGAAAAATCTGGATGATTTGAAGAATGCAATCGAAGGAAAGAAACATGGGGGGACTGTGGTTAAATAAACATGGGAATTGATTGGAATTAGAAAATATAAATAAAATAAAAAAATCCGCTATTTAATCAGTTTTG
>CAZLMI010000048.1:0-6780 GCA_964560865.1 Microcaldota archaeon | reverse complement strand
ATTATCTGACCTTAATTTTTCGAATCTTGTTTTGTCTTCGCCACTTTCCAGATAAAAAACTACGGATTTGCCTGGAAAGCAGGATTTAAAGTCAGATGTGGTTCTGATTAAAGCTTCGATGTTTGGATAGCCCTTTGGAATGGAAAAAACAAGCATATCTATAGGTGCCCTACCAAAAATAACCGATGAAGTAGTTAAAATATCCAGAGGTTTGACCTCGACAGTATTTCCAGTGAAACCGGATTCATTTAAAGCATCAACAAAAAGTGGTCCTCTTGTACCAGCCTGTGCAGGAACAAACATAAGTATGGTTTTGGAAACCAGCCTGGAAACCATTGGACGAAATACTTTGCTTGGATCGAACGGTTTTTGAACATTAATACTTGCCCGCACACGTTTAAACATGTTAAAAAATATGGATGGAAATGTTTAAAAATGAAATACTTTAATTTCATTTATTAACCACACGACCTTCGGGGGTAAATGTACGCGAATCAGCGCCCTTGAAAACCAACTTAGTAGTACGGATATTTCCATCCGGATCGAATTCGTATATTGATTTTGTCGCAGCACCAGTTGCACCAGTAGTATATGCACCCGTTATTTCTGCAGCACGCTTTGCAAACCCATCAACCGAAGCGGCAGTATTGCAACCATCAATAAACAAACGGCGGTTGGATTTATCTGCCGGGAACAAAGATTTTAATGCTCTGAGGTCTTCCGGATAGACATAATTGCCAGAATCCGAACCATAGCCTGCTTTTACAGCTTTAGTTGAACCGTGCCCCATAAGAACAATTGCCGGAGTATGCCCGATTACCTTGGATCCGAATTTATTTTTGAGTCTTCTGGCATGCCGGGTTAAATCAGAACCACCAGCATGCTCAACTATCAGGACATTATAATTCTTCATGAATGCTTCCATTGCAAGACCTGATTTATAGAAAGTACCATAGCCGCGCTCCCGTGAATCATAAAGCGAACCAAGCCCGTCATCATATCCTGCAAAGCCGATTACGAATTCTTTTTTTGGATTCGGTGATGTATAAGATTTGTAAATGTGTTCGAGCATTTCCTTTGAGTATCTTAGGAAATAGGTAATACCTAGTTGTTCATAAAGAACCTTTGTCTTTTCTGTTCCAATAGAACCAATTGCATGCGCAAAATTTATATATGTTGGAAAAGAATTGATCTCAACACCAAGCTCCTCTGCAAGTTTTTTTGCAGCAGGATAATTCGCCTTTATGAGTTCAACATTCAATTCCCGCGGGTCATTTACAAGACCCGCAAAGTGTTTTCTTATCTGGGTTTCTTCTTTTCTAGGGATATCTTTCTTTGCAAATTCATATAGTTCGTCCATTCTCCGGTTATTGACAGTATTCGAATACCAGTATCCCAAACCCGCAAAACCAGCAAGAACAGATGCGGCAATTGCACCCGCAACAACCCGTGGACCAAGGAATTCACGTATACGATTGGATTGCGCCGTGCCAATGCCCAGCTCAATTCTGAAATGATCGGTTGTACGTGCAGAAGTAATTGGAGTAACATCTGCCCGAGGTTGTGCAACCTGCGGTTCGGTTTGTCTTTTTAATCTTCTGGAAACTCCTGGTTCGGGTACGGTCTGCACCGGTTGTCTGCCAGTCACACGCCTTTGCAATTCCGGAATGGCGGTCTTTCGGGTGCCAGAAGTGACCGATTTCCCC
Organism: Microcaldota archaeon; assembly: GCA_964560865.1. Taxonomy (GTDB): domain Archaea; phylum Micrarchaeota; class Micrarchaeia; order Anstonellales; family Bilamarchaeaceae; genus CAZLMI01. The sequence goes on along the minus strand of CAZLMI010000048.1, from coordinate 5,074 downwards.
TCAATCTCAACACGACCGTCGACTTCACGGACTGCGCGCACATGTGAATCAATTTCACCTGCCGCGCTCACCAGCCGGTTTTGTTCATCGCGGGTAAACTTCGCCTCGGTCTTTTTTGCTGTGGCAACATGCTGACCGGATAAAGAAGCACGCATTGATTCAAGGTCTTCAACCCGTCTCTCCAAAGAAGGGATAACATAATTAAGGTCGAGTATTCTAGTCTCCACATCAGTGGCATTGTCAAGTTTGAAAAAAATACTTCGGATATCGCCGGCTGCCCTTGCTTCGTAAAGATCTTTGCCTGCAAGTTTCCTGAATTCTTCATTTGCCTTGTCCAGCTTATCTCTTGCAGCAGGCAGCTTTTCATCGATAAACCTTGCCTGTGTCGATTCAAAATGCCTGAGCAATGGTTCTGGTAAAAGCTTTGGCCACGGAGATTTGCCATGTTCAAAATCCGTCCTTACATACTTTCTGCCAACAGAAGAACGATCTATCATGCCATCCGGAACTTGACGTGGGTATTCTGCCCTTGGAACGAAAAGCTCTTCTGGCAGGTGGATTAATTCCGGATTTTCCGGAAGCCCGTATTTATTCAAACGCAGGTTTGCATTTTCTGCACTTATAAGATGTATTCCTTCACTGGTAACTGCAAATGCATATCTTCTGGTTCCATCATTAGATGGTACAACTACCCGATTGTAATTGCCATAAATTTCGGAATACGCCGGAGTTTCCTGCACCAGGCGTATATCCGATGTGGGTTTCAAACCATCAGGCATCTGCTCGATTGAAGAATTCATGTTTTCATAATTTATTTGCGCTACGTGGTGTGTACGGTCTACACCTTTACCATAACCAATGTAAAGCGTACTCTCAACTTCTCTTTCAATATCATCCATTTTTCCGCCCATAGTGTTATCGCTTGGAATTATTCTTTCGGGGTTTACGGTAACCCTTTCACTGGACATCGATCGAAGTTGCAGGTCATCAAGCCTTGATTGAACCTGTTCTGGAAAATTAAGGAAATGTTCACCCTGAGGTCCTTTATAATAATGCCCGCCACCCTCATTGAATTTCATTTCCAAAAGTCTCCACGAACCTTGCGAACTGCTCTGGTAGGCAATTCCAACACGTACATTGCCATTTGAATCAGACACATACATTACTGCCATTGTCCTTCCGTGCCCGTCATCAAACATCTGCCCAAACCTGTAATCAACAGGCCCATTTGCAGTATCGACTCTTATTTGACTGCTTGGAATAACTATTTCAGGATGTTGGTGTAATGTCTCAGCAAACTCCTTTGGAAAACGGTTCTCGAATTTTGAAATACTTTCAGTGATATTGGCAATTGCTGTTGGGGTTACCCTGCCTGAAATGGATGCCTGGGCAACTTGCGTTAAAAGCTCTGCTGGATTATCCGGATGTTTTGGAAGCTGGAATTGTGCAGCTGATTCTTGTGATTGAACTCCTACACTTCTTTTTGGCCTGCTGTATGCGCCTGCCACCCTCATTTCAGTTGTGTAACCTGTAGATTCAAAACTCTGGCTTGTAGATTCAGCAGTTTTCTTGTTTTTACCCTTGCTGTATGCACCCGCTTCGCGTGAAGGCGGAGAATAAATCCCGGAAACGGATTCTTCTGTTTTAGGTTTTGGTTTAACAACCTCAGTCCGCTCAGAAAATTGTGCACGTTCCTGTAAGCGTTCTGCTGCCGGATTAAGGGTCTCCTGCCGGTACGCCCGTTTATTACGCATCTCCCGAACGGGTGCAGCTTGTCTTGCCTTTGCTGCATTCGCTTCATCAGACTCCACGGGGTTTCCTTTTCTTTGTTTGGCAAACGGGGTTGCTGCAGGAGTTGCCTCTTCAGGTGCAAACCCAACCTGGGCATCCGCGCCAACCACATCTCCGCTTTCGGCTGGTTTCTGACTTTTTGCATTTGCAGGCGGAAGCGCAGGAGGTTTCCTTGCTTCTGGAGAGAGATCGTGCTCAGGACGCATTTTTCTCATGTCTTCAAGCACGCCTTGGAATTGTTCGTGCGTTTTCTTTGCCTTGTAGTATTCCGAAGCCACATCTTTGTGTAAAGAAGTATCTTTTGGAATACCGTTCAATGTTGTTTCAAGCCTTCTGGCACGTTCACCATAACGTTCAACCAATCCCTGAAGGATGAATACGTCAAATGAAACTGTTGATGTTGTCCCTTCGGCATGCGCCTTCCTGAGATAATCAGCATACCCGACAAAATAGGAATCCATGCTATGCATAGTAAGAGTATCCTGGAGATTGTATTCCCTTAAATGGGATTCGAGATTATTGAAAATAGACCTATAACGACTCAAAGGACCAACCGGCACACCCGCTTCCTGAAGCTTTTGATACTGGTATCCGGCTAAGCCCTGCACCGATATTTCGCCAGCCAAATCGGAAGGTGTGCCTGTTCGGGTTCGTTCTGAAAATCGCGGTACACTGAAGGCACCAGCACCAGAAGATTTTGCTTTCTTCGAACCGGAATTAGTTGCACCCGCAGGCAAACTTTCCACAATATCCAAATCATCAACTTCCCTTGCGGGTTCTTTTTGTCTGCGATTATACTTAAGTGATACTTCTTCTGCAGAGGATTTAGTAGTTTCAGGAAGTTGTTGGGACTGTCGTTTTCTTTTAAGGGTATGTGCACCTGCACCTAGAGAAGTTTTTGTTTTGGGCATCAGTTTCCGGTCCAAGTCAACCAGACTATCGAATCTGCCAAGCCCTTCAGTTAAAACATCACGGAAACCGGCACCTTCCGTTAACGGAGTAGTAAGATAGCGATTATATAACGTAATAAAATCGTCATATGAAACTCGACCACCACCGACAGTACCTGGCATGGTGTTCAGATAATATGTATAAAGCGCAAGCGTGGTTGGGTTGTCAAGGTCTTGTGGACTAAGGGCACTTTCAGGTGAAGTTGCTATTTTCTCCATCGTCTCTGCTTTTGTTCGTGTTTCAATCACTACAACCGCATCATGAGCACGTGCATTTTCAGATACTGATTCTATCGTCCTGCCTGTTTCAGATGAATATTTAATATCTCCTCGTGCACGTGACCCGCTTGCAGTTGGCGGAAGGCTGCCTGAATTGAATTTTTCAAGAACCTCTTCAGGTGTCATTGTGCTGTCTGTTGATTTAGTAAACTTATTGCGCACTTCAAGATAATCTAAACGTGCGATCATGGCATGTTTGGTTTTTTCTGATACACCTGGTTGTCGTGAAGGAGTCCATAATTGAGATCCGGGTTGCGCCTGCCCACCCTTCTTTCGAGTACCGAGAGTATATGCTCCTGGCTTAATAGAACGCCCTGAAGGCTGTTCATGTGTTGCCATTGTAAGAATATAATCCTCAAGAGTAACTCTTTTAATCGAACCACCATGAACCCTAGCAACAAAATAATCGTTCATGTACTCTGAAAAACTTTTTGTCATTGATGCAGGATCAGCATCCCGAATCTGAATGTATGTATTGCGCGCCTGCTGGAATGAGCCCAACCTGGGACGACGGCCCACAGGCACACGAGTATTTAGACGCCACAATTCAAGATCTGATTGATATGAGTTTAAATCCATCAGGTAATTATAAAATGTGCTGGTTCCTCCTTTTTTAATATGTTCTGCATAACTTTGAACAAGAGGGATTGGGTTATCTTCATAAAGCATACTCCTACCGTTTTTTCGAATTTCGATTCTTGCTTTTTCCAAATCAGAAAATAGATGTTCTGCAGATGTAGGCGCATTAGGATTCCGCCCGGAATTTGGCTGAATTTGTTCTGTAAAAATTTTGGATATGTAGCGCCTGTGCCCAGTTGTAAACTTGTCATATTTTTTTAACGTTTCTCGCACGTAATCCGCAAACTTGGGTTTGACTCCAGAACCAGAATAACGGTAAAAATATAAGTCCAGAAAATGAAGGTATTCCTTAAAAGTTATTTTAATGTCTTGATGGTATTCGTTAAATGAAGCATAGCCTGCCCTGGTTTCAGGATTATCAGTATAAAAAAGTTCTGAATAACGGGACTGTCCTGGTTGTTGGGTTTCACGGGGACTGACAACAGCAGGTTCAGTTGGAGTAGTGGCACGTTTAGATCGTGCAGGTGTATCTGGATGGGAAGGACCGGATTCAACATCACCGGACGCACGTTTTCCGGCAGGGGAAGTTTCATCAATTAAACCCTGCCGTTCCCTTGAACCGGTAAATCTAGTAGGTTCATCATCACGCCGTAACACCTTGGTAGAATCGGCACTTTCATCAGCTAACTGCTGTTGTTTTAAAGGATCAATTGCTTTGGTGGTTTCGCTTGGAATAGAATCTGCATGCCTTGCTTCAGGTGGAACATCTATCTGAACACGTTGTGTTACCTCTTCATTACCACGTTCTCCGGATGGGCTTCTTCGTGTACCTGGCGAAGGTCCCTCAACAACAGCCCCGACCTCATCAGCATCCCTGACAACTAGCAAATCGCCAGCAGGAACCACAGTCTCACGAAGAGATCTTGCAGATTGACTGCCAGCAGCAGAAACTGATGGAGAACTTTCACCCCGTCCAAACAGAATTCCAAGACTACGATCCAGACTTTCCACAGGAGTTGATTTTGGATTTTCCAGATTTATGACTTCCTTACGATTAGTTAATTCAATCACTTCTTCCGTTCCTCTTGACTTGGGAGTCGTCAACTCGATAACTCCTCCTGATTTTTGTCTTGGTTTGCGATCTGTTAAATTTATCACTTCTTCAGATTGTCGTCTTGCCACCCGTTGTGCAGCAGCATCAACCGGAGAAACAGTGGAACCGCGCGACGGCAACCGGGATGCAGGACCGGAAGCTGGTTCGGAATTTGTAAAAAGTGCACGAAGGTCGTCACTAAGTTTATTAAGGTCAAGGGTTCCTGCATCCTCCGTCCATAATCTGGCCAATAAATTTCTCAATCTGGAACGTGTGCCTGCAACCAGAACATCAGATGACTGTGAAGCAATAGCTGCTGCATTCCTTTGCGCAGCTGACAGTGGCATATTTTTTCCAAGAACCAGCCCGCCGAGCATAAGCC
>CAZLMI010000047.1:0-6856 GCA_964560865.1 Microcaldota archaeon | reverse complement strand
TAATCCGCTTTCGTCATCATTAACAATCACCGCCGATGTGATGTGCATTGGATTCACAAGAACCAGACCATCTATTATACCGGACTTTAAAATCAGCTCATTTATTTTTTCAGTAATGCGAACAAACTGGATCTTTTCTTTGGTATTAAATTCAAGATATTCCGTATGCGATTTCATAATAACACTCCGAGGCACGTAAATCCTATTTACGTGCAGTTGTGACCGGTTCGCAGGTCACTTGATATTATTTTATACCTGACGGAACATTTATAATTGACGGTAAGAAAATGGCAAAGGTATATCTGAAGACATACGGCTGCACTCTGAACCAGGCGGATTCCGACATTATGACGGGCCTGTTAAAGAATGCAGGGCATACGATGGTGGATAACGAAAAAAATGCGGATGTAGTCGTTATAAACAGCTGTACTGTGAAGGGAGTAACGGAAAATAAGATATTGGACCGGATTCTGAAATTAAAAAGCAAAAATAAAAAAACAGTGGTTGCCGGATGCCTGACGGTTGCAAAAGAAAAAATAAAACGGTTAAACCCGGCCGCGCCCCTTGTCTGGCCGTCAGCGATAATGAATATCAATAACGCCGTAAATGATGTTATTTCAGGAAGGATAACTGAGTATAATGAATCCGACCGCAAGGATAAATTGGAACGGATATTCACAACGCCCATATTGAGAATACCAATAGGAGAAGGGTGTACTTCAAACTGCTTTTTTTGCCAGACAAAAATCGCAAGACCAAAACTAAGGTCCATTCAGCAGAATATCATTTTATCATGGATAAACGTGGGGGTAAAAACCGGGGCAAAAGAAGTGCAATTAACTGCAATGGATACTGGAGTTTATGGTATGGACTATGGAACAAATCTGCCTGAATTAATGAAATGCATAAATAACCTTGATGGAGTGTTTTTAACCAGACTTGGAATGATAAACCCCCAGCACGCCTTAAGAATGGCTGACGGAGTACTTGAAGAACTTTCAAAACCAAAATTTTACAAATTTATACATACGGCAGTGCAAAGCGTGAGTGAAAAAGTGGTAAATGAAATGAAACGGGTGCATACTGTAGCGGATTTTGAAAAATTCGTAAGCAAAGCAAGGAAAAAAATCCCGGAGATAACGATTGCAACGGATATTATTGTAGGATATCCAACTGAAACAGAACATGATTTTGAACAAACAATGGAAATGATAAAAAGAATACGACCGGAGGTAGTTAATGTTTCAAGATTCAGCCCAAGACCCGGGACAACTGCAAAACTTCTCAAGCAATTAACAACCGAGACAATAAAAAAGAGGAGCAGATTAATTAGTAAACTAATCAAAAAAATGAAAATTGAAAAAAATAAAAAAATGCTTGGAAAAGAATTTGATGTTTTGATTACCAAGAAAACGAAGGGATACGCAGGAAGAACAATGAATTATACTCAGATTCTCATAAAAAACGGGAATGTGAAATTAGGGGACTCTGTAAAAATACGGATAGTCGAGTTAAAGGACGAATCATTGATAGGACAAATCATCTGAAGGACGGGTTTGTGAGCTTAACGAAAAGTAAAAATAATTCAGGAATAACAAAAAACGATGTACCGATAATAACGATGAAGTCCATTAACGTAAAACATTTGACCATATATAATGGAATATAGACGACTTCTTTTGGAAAACCAGGAAAACATGAGTACATATTATAAAATCCAAGAATGCCGAACATAGATAAAAAAACGGATATAAAACCAGCCATAAATAAAATGTGCGCAGCAAGACCAAGAGTCGCTTTCCACTCTTTTTTCATAGAATTACCTATAAACATACACATCTATTAAAGCCGGATAATCTTCTTTGCTCGTTGAATTGTAAACAGTACCCCTTCTTCTTATTGGAAATACCTCTTGTGCATTTGAAATGCTTCCGATACCCGGGCCTATGGAAAATGATGCACCTGTTTTCAGGTTTTTGACTTCAATGGAAACATTGTAGCCAGTACCAAAATATGACTTGAGATCAGACTCTTTGAATGAAGTTGCACAATCAAGGACATCCGCATTTAACTGTTTATCTGACCAGCTGTATGCAAATCCAAGATGGGTGATTTTGCTGCAATCTACTGAAGACGGAGGAGTAAAAACCAAACCGGAAATTCTTATTGCTTCTCTTGGCAAATCTGCATTCTGATAATCAAGGTATGTCCGCACACTATGCCAATAGCTGAGCAATGCAAGCAATGCAAGAACGAATATTACGGAACCGATAATTGCATCAAAACTAAAGTATTGGCCTTTCATAAATATCAACTTTGATTGAGTAATAACTTTTTACCGTCGTTGGTAAGTACAAGAATGTTGGAGGAGCACGCGTTGCTATGAAGAATTGCGACATCTGAATTACATGTAGACTGACTGGGATTATTATATTGTGGACAAAGACATCCGGCATATTCATATGTGTAACTCGGCAAACGATAGCTATAAACGAATGTACCATATGTTCCGGGCCATTCTATAATCATTGAAGCATTATTATCGTTAGTATGAAATGACAGGTTGTATGGATTACCGCCAGCGCGGGTTGATGCCAATGCGATTATTGATGAAAATGGGAATTTATAGGTAAATCCCTCACCCCCGCGAACCGAGATGCTGATTGCATCAACAAACTGGTTCCCGACTTCACGGGCAACCTGGTTTTCCTTTGAAGGAATTTCAGCAGACTGGATATTATTTACAACAACGTATGCCACGATAACAACAAAGATAAAAACAGTCATGTAAAGGAAGAATTCGGTCGCAACTTGCGCATGCAGGTTGCGAATAGAGAACGAAGTTCTCTTGGTAGCAACTTGCGCATAGTGGTATTTATTTTCCATAATCAACCACCACTTTACCATTGTAATTCGTAATATTTACGGAAAACAATGATGATTTACTATCTAGTACAACCGGTTTTAAAATTTCGGCAAATATCGGAGCACTCCCATCATAATAAGAATCTCCGAGCTTTACGCGCACTCCGACTTCTTTTGAACTTACTGTGATATTTTCAGTACTTGCAGGAGCATTAACCAAAAGAACGTGCTTGGTGCCATTGCCCATACCATAAACAATATTGATATTATCCGCAAGAACACGCGCAGTTGCATCTGCCTGTGATTTTGTCATGTCACCGTATCCGAGGCTGGAAACCGAAAATAAAAGGAATATTACCGGGATAGTAAATGCAAGCACGACACCAAATGTAACTAAAAGTTCAATAGAAGACTGGCCTTTCATCATTTACACCCTGCCAAAATGCTGCATTTAATGGAATCAAATCCATAATCCGTTATTGCATTGGTACTGAGACCAAAAATTCCAACAGATGGAGTATCGCTGCAATCGTCAAAATTCCTGCAACCAGGCATGCCGCGGATAAATTCGCCTTTTTTGGAAGAGTTGAAGATTTCCCGGTCCAGCCTGCTGTTTCCATCATATGTTGTATTGGCATATTGGCCAATGACAAATGTTTCTATGCCATATTTTTCATCAGTATAAGAATATGAATCCTTGAAAAGCCGTTGGATATACGAAGGAGCGAATTTACTGTTAACATAGTAACCGCACATTGTGAAATCCCGGGCCTTTTCAACATTAAAAACACCCGCACCGGCCACAGTATTCTTTAATTTCGGATCATTTAAAACCTGTTGATGAGTAGATGTTGAGAGGATTAAAGCGCATTTGTTTTTCTTGCCTGCACTGCTAGTAAAATCCGGACAATCCCCTCCAGAACCAACTTTGAAATCCTTAACAATCACATATGGTTGCGGCATGAGATTGCTTGAAACAATCTTCGGAGCACAGCCGGGAGCAGTATATGTAATTGGATTAAAGGTATTTTTCTCATCATAATTCAGTGTTCCTGAACACGGACTTGCGCTATATTCGGTATCATTGGTCAGGATAAATGCTCCAAACTGAAGATAATTGTCAGTACCAGACAATGCAATAATATCCTTGTACGTTCCAACGAGTATAAACAAATGTCTTTGAGCCACCGGAATTTTAGCCACATCTGTGGTGGACACAAGAGGACCGTAAAACCAGCCCTGCCCGCCAGAGCTACTGTCAATTTTTGTAGGCTGCAGACTAAGCGGATTGTTATATGGACCAAAATAAAATTTTCTGGCAGCAATATCCCCACCGCTTTCACGTTTTAAAGCAGGATCGACAGTTCCGGAGATATCGAGAACACCTTTTACATCATACACCCTTGCAACTGCAGTTTGATTTGCCAGGTCCCTCACTGAAAGGTATACTTTGAATGTATAATTCAGGCTACTGTAATTGTTCTGGGAAATATTGAAATTATACATATAAAAAGAATCCACATACGCACCAACTGCGGCAAGCGATGAATTAAGATTGCCAATCCATGCACTTAATGAAGAAGAATAATCCGAGGCAGGTGATGCGCCATCTTCGAAATTAGACCCGGCAGGAGAACCATTGTAAGCAAATTCGTAAAAAGTACGGTTAACATACATAAGCGGATTACCGGATGGTCCGCTCTTGATTGGATGGTCAACAGAAAGCAAGGTAACGTTGTAAAGTGCACGATTCATTACGAATCCTGAAATTTCATTTACTTTCTGGCTGGTAATCTGGCTTATTAAAAGTTCAACATTGGATTCCTTATAAAATTCGGAATATGCCCGTTCTGAACTTTCGACTGCCTTCACCCAAAGTGAAAGGGAAGTCAGAATATATGCCATTATTAAAAATACGATGACCACGAACAGAAATCCCTTTTTGTCTTTTAAGCCAAGCACCAAAGTCACCTAGATAAACAAAGTAAGTCTTACCAGTTTTACAGAAACCGGAGGAACCTGGTTAATATCCACTGAAAGCGAATCGCACGTGATTATATGCGGTGCACCACTGCCACCACCATTGCAGGTATTATAGCCGTATGGTGAAGATTTTGAAGAAGTTAAATTGTAAAAACTTGAATATGAAAATGCTACAGACTGGGAAGAAACAGATAATTTTTGAGGTGATTTTGTAGTACTGGCATAAACAAGTTTCCAGGTTTTGCCATTATCTTCAGAGGTTTCAAATTTATACTCAAATGGAGCGGGCACCATTTTACCAACAGTAGCCTGAATGGCGCTTTGCTGAAAGGATTGGCTGGATGACTTAGAAAATACAATATATTCCATAATCGTGTTGTCCTTGTTGCTTGCCAGTACAGCATCCCCGTGTGAAGTAGAAACCGAATAAAGAATATCCTTGGTAAGAAGATGACCTTGTGTTAATAAAACATAGTAGGAAGACGGAATGCTTGAAAAGAATATGAGTGAATATATTGCTATTAAAGCAAGGGTAAACGCCACAAACGCATCTAGGGAAAATATAAAGGCTCTCATCTTAGATGAGTATTCTTAGAAATGATTTAAAAAGGATTGGCACGGACGATTACGTGACATTGATGCAGGAACCATAGCCAGAACCGCAGTCATTGCATATCTTATATCCACGTAAACATGCATTTTCAACACATGGAACCTGAGCTCCCGGAGTACATATAGTAATTAATCTGCAAAAAGACCATGAGCCGTCCTCGCAAACCCGGGTCCCGTTGCAGGAACCAATCGAACAATTTTGTATTTCACCAGAATTGCACGATGGGACAATGTAATCGGAATTATTGTAAGATAAGGAAACGGTTGGAGAATTACCCGCATAAAACAGGAAAAGGACCATAAAAAGAACAACCAGGGCGAATAGTGGGAGAACAAGCGGGTCCTTCACAAAATCACTTAAAAAGAAGTTGCGGAACCCCTGAATAAACCGAGAGGGCACTTACGACTGACGAAACATCCAGTATGCCCACCTCCTGCGGGGATGTGGAAATCCGGCAGATACGAACCTGGGTGGAATTGCTTGTAGACATATTTGCCATTTTTGCAGCCTTCATGACTGCATCGCGTTTCATGCCGACTTCATCTGCAAGACCAATTGCAACTGCCTGTTTCCCGGACAATATCCTGCCGTCCAAAATTTCTAAAAATGCAGTATTATTTAGTTTGTTACCACGACCGAAGATAACTACGGATTTAAAATCACTAAAAACCTCATTGACGATCGCTTGGGTAAGATTGCGCTCTTTTTCAGAAAGGGGACGGTAGGGTGAACCAAAATCTTTTGCGTCGCCCGAAGTAACGGATGTTACATTAATTCCGATTTTGCTGAATAGACCACCCATATCAGAATACGTTGTAATGACTCCGATGCTCCCGGTAATGGCACCCGGTTCTGTCACAATGTAATCAGTACCTGCAGAGATATAATATGCCCCGGATGTCGCCATTTCCCTGAAATATGCGACCTTGGGTTTGTTTAATTCTTTTACCGAAGTATAAATTTCACGGGTAGCAACTACCGAACCGCCCGGAGAATTCATAACAAAAACAACTGCACCAACATCATCCCGTTTATTAAGTGCGGAAATAAGATAGGCAAGATCTTCACTGCCAAGATAACCTCCGGAAAAAAGCGATGGCGAAACCCCAGTAGTGGTGAGCGGCTGGTCGATGTTCACGACAGCCACGCATTTCCCAAGAAGATTTGGAGAAAATGCGGAAAAAACGAAAACCAGTGTAATAAGCACTAAAAACCCGATAACTAAAAAAGCAACAGTGCCAAGTAAAAATGTGGATTTGTTTTCTGTTTTCCGGTTTCGATTATAACTAATCTTATTTTCCATAGCATGAACTTGCGAAGGAAGTAAATAAAAATCTTACCAGAAGAAAAAGTACTGTATGAATGTAATTGAATTGTTATTATTTTTATTACCAG